>NZ_JBOCEF010000021.1:0-74572 GCF_050586345.1 Rhodovulum sp. DZ06 | reverse complement strand
GCGCAAGGCCGGATCCGCGCGCCCGTCCCGCGCCCCCGGGCCGCCCTCCGACTTTCGTCCCACGGCGCGGGCGCGGGGGGGGGGGGGGGGGGGGGGGGGGGGGGGGGAACAACCCCCCCCCCCCCCCCCCCCCCCCCCCCCCACACCCCCTCCCCAACTCCGCAATGGGGGTTTGCAAAGGGGGCGAGCCCCCTTGCCTGGGGGGCTCGGGGGGACTGGTCCCCCCGACACCGCCTGCCGACTTGGCGCCCCGAGAACATTCCGCTAACACCGACCCATGACCGACCACGCTTTCACCCTTGGCGACGCCCTTCTGCACGCCCGCCCCTCGGGCGCGCTGTGGTGGCCTGCGCTGCGCTTGCTGGCGGTCGGGGACCTGCACCTGGGGCGCGCCCAGCGCGGGGCGTTGTGGGGCGGGGCGGCGCTGCCGCCTTATGAGGCGCGGGAGACGCTGGACCGGCTGGCGGCTGAGGTCGAGGCGCTGCGCCCGGCGGTGGTGGTGAGCCTCGGGGACGGGTTCGACGACGCCGCCGCCGCGGCGCGGCTCGAGGATGAGGCGCTGGCGCGGCTGAGCACGCTGGCGGCGGGGCGGGACTGGGTGTGGATCGCGGGGAACCACGACCCGGGTCCGGCGGCCCTGCCCGGCGCATGGGTGGCCGAGCTGCGGCCCTCGCCGGGCGGCCCGGTGTTCCGCCACATCGCCGAGGCGGACGAGGACGACCCCGAGGTCTCGGCCCACTGGCACCCCAAGGCGCGGATCGGCGGGGCGCGGCGGCGGTGCTTTTTGCTGGATGGGCGGCGGCTGGTGCTGCCCGCCTTCGGGGCGTTCACCGGCGGGCTGGACGTGGGGTCCGAGCCGCTGACGGCGCTGATGCCGGAAGGGCTGGCGCTGCTTTGCGGCGACGCCGTGCGCCCCGCGCCGCTCTCGGGCCTGCGGGCGCGACGGCCAGGAAGACGCCACGCGAGATAAAAAAAGGGGGGGTCCAGGGGGATCTCCCCCTGGTCGGGGGGGCAGCGCACTGCGATGCCGGGCGGAAGCCCCCGCCACGCCTCCCCTCTTGCCGACGCCCCGCCCCGCCGCCATCCTCCGCCCCCATGAGCACCGACTTCACCCCCCGCACCCCCGACTGGCGCGCCCGGATCGAGGCCGCCTTCGCCGCCCAGGGCATGATGCAGACCCTCGGCGCGCGGATGGACGCCGCGTCGCCGGGCGAGGTGACGCTCTCGGCCCCGATCACGCCGGCCACGGCGCAGCATCACGGCGTCGCCCATGCCGCCCTGTCCTTCGCGCTGGGCGACAACGCGGCGGGCTTCGCGGCGCAGAGCCTGATGGAGGCCGGGGACGGGGTGATGACGGTGGAGATGAAGATCAACCTGATGGCGCCGGGCGCCGGGGACCGGCTGCGCGCCGTCGGCCGGGTCGAGCGCGCGGGGCGGCGGCTGACGGTGGTCCGCGCGGACGTCTGGGCCGAGGCGGAGGGGCGGGCGCCGGTCCACGTGGCGACCCTGCTCGGCACCATGATGTGCATGGACGGGATGGGCTAGGCGCGCCGCGCCCGGCGCAACGCCGACGCCCCTCGCGCCCCTCGCCATGGCGCGGCCGGGCGGCCGAGCGGGGGGCCCCGCCCCCCCGAGGCCGGCCGCACGCGGGGAGCGAAGGCGCAGAAAGAAAGCGCCGCCGGATCCTGCGGGATCCGGCGGCGCGGTCTCGGCCCGGAGGTCGGCCGGAAGTCAGGCGGAGGTCAGATCGACAGGTCCTCGGGCTTGGGCAGCCCGTGGATGCGGCTCGCCGCCGTGACGGTGTTGGCCAGCAGGCAGGCGATGGTCATCGGCCCGACGCCGCCCGGCACCGGGGTGATCGCCCCGGCCACCTTCACCGCGCTGTCGAAATCGACGTCGCCCACCAGGCGCGTCTTGCCCTCGCCCTTCTCGGGCGCGTCGATGCGGTTGATGCCGACGTCGATCACCGTCGCGCCCGGCTTCACCCAGTCGCCCGGGATCATCTGCGGACGGCCCACCGCCGCCACCAGGATGTCCGCCCCGCGGCAGACCGCGCCAAGGTCCTTGGTGCGCGAATGCGCGATGGTCACCGTGCAGCTTTCGCGCAGCAACAGCTGCGCCATCGGCTTGCCCACGATGTTCGACCGGCCCACCACCACGGCGTTGAGGCCCGAGAGGTTCCCCAGCTCCTCGCGCAGCATCAGCAGGCAGCCGAGCGGGGTGCAGGACACCAGCGCGTCCTGCCCGGTGGCCAGCAGGCCCACGTTCGAGATGTGGAACCCGTCGACATCCTTGGCCGGGTCGATCGAGTTGATCACCAGGTCGCTGTTCAGGTGCCCCGGCAGCGGCAGCTGCACCAGGATGCCGTGCACCTCGGGATCGGCGTTCAGCCGCTCGATCAGCGCCAGCAGGTCCGCCTCGGAGGTGTCGGCGGAGAGGCGGTGCTCGAAGCTCTTCATCCCGCAGGCGACGGTCTGCTTCGCCTTCGAGGCGACGTAGACCTGGCTGGCCGGGTCCTCGCCCACCAGCACGACGGCCAGGCCGGGCGTGACGCCCTGCTCGGCCATGCGCGCGACATGGGCCGAGATGCGGGCGCGCAGCCCCTCGGCGAAGGCCTTGCCGTCGATGATGCGGGCGGCGCCTTGCGCCCCGGCGGTGTCGGATCCGGTCATATGTCGTTCTCCTGCACTGGCCGCGAGTCGCCCCCCGCGGGGGCCCCGTCAGGCGACGCCCGCTCTCTGGACCGCTCCCCTGCACATGGCAAGGACAAGCTGAGTCGCAGCGGCGGCCGCGGCCGACTCAGTTTGGAAATCGCGCTCCCGGGCGACCTGCGATTCGCGACCCGGTGGGGCCTTTCCGCGTCACCCTCGGGGCATTTTGTCCCAGAAATTGCCGCAAAAAGGTTTCGTAAGGCATTTCCATGACGGGTTGGGCTTGGATTCCGTCCGAATCTGATCCACTTGTTCATGCTGAACGTGGTACCTTAGTCAGAGTCGATGTTTGTTTAGGTGAAGGCGACGGCGCCCCCGGCAGAACGCCGGGAAGGTCCGTCGCGCATGGCGGCGCGTAATGAAAGAGCTTTACGGCGGCATGTTGTTGATCGCGGCGTTCGTCGTGGTCGCCGGGTCCGAGTTGGGCCGGAACGAGAGCGGCCCCCGCGTCTCGCGGGCGGACATGTGGAATGACCTCCGCGGCCGCCAGACCTCTCCATCCAACAACGGCGCGCATTTCACCACCGTCCGCACCGCGCCCCTCAAGGGACGCTCCCCCGAAGCCCTGGCCGAACCCGCCCTCGCCTTCGCCGAGGAGATGACGACGCGCGCCGCCGACATCAGCCGCCACATGCGCGGCGAGATGGGGCTGCCGGCGCTGGTCGCGGGCGCGGCCTCGGCGCTGGTCGAGGACGAGGAGGTCGGCGAGGAGGTGGCGGGGGCCATCGGCATTTCGCCGGCGATCTTCGCGGCGATCGACCCGTTCAGCTCTCCGCAGCGCTCCGGTCCCGGCGAGCTGGCGGGCGCCGGGCTGCTGGGCGCGGCGCTGACTTACGCGCCGCTGCCGGTCCCGCGCCCCGCGCCGGGCGAGCGGACGACGCCCGAGCAGGCGGCCGCGCTGGAGGCGGAGGCGCCGAAGGGGATCATCGCCTCGGCGATCGCGGCGCTGACCTCGGCCGGGCGCTCGGCGATCTCAGAGGAGGAGGCGACGCAGCGCAAGGTGGTGATCCTGGTGTCCCCGGACGCGCCGGACCCGGCGCAGCCGCGCTCGGCCTCGTACCAGGACCGCGCCGATCTTCCGGGCCTGAACCCGGGACCGCCGCGCGAGCCGTTCACGGAGTTGAACGAGGTCTATCGCGACCGCGCCCCGGGCAAGGCCGACCGGACCTGATCCGTCGCAGACCCGCAGACGCAAAAACGGGCCCGCGATGCGGGCCCGTTTCGCGTTTCAGGCCCCGCCGTAAAAAAGGGGGGTGCAGGGGGGCTCCCCCCCTGCTCGGGAGGATCGGGGGGCGGAAGCCCCCCGCAGTGAGTTCAATAATGCGCCCACCCCATCGCGGGCGGCAGGTGCAGGCGCAGCCTGTCGCCGACCTTCAGCGCGCCGGGCCGCTCGACCCAGGCCACCACGCCGCGCCGTCCCATCGCCGCCTTGGTCCAGCCGCGCCCCAGCCCCGGGTGGTGCGTCTCGATCAGGTCGGCGGGGAAGCGGCAGGGGCCGTTCTCCATGTCGATGGCGATGGAGGCGGTCCCGTCCTCGGCCACCAGCCGCGAGGCCGGGGGAACCTGGGTGAAATCCGGGATCCCCTCGATCACCAGGTTGGCGCCGACCCAGGCGGGTTCGAGCATGGAGATCCCCATGTCATGCGCCGTCGCCGCCATCTCCTCGACCGAGAGGATGGAGAGTTGGCGGGCGTTGCGGATCTCGGTCCCCCGCTGCGGGTACTGCTTGATGACGCGGGAGCAGGAGGGCCGGGTGGCGCCGCCATGGCAATCCCCCGCGGCGCCGTCGAAGCCGAGCTCGAGCACGTCCACGGGATTGGCGGCGAGCGACACGGCGCGGTCCGGGACCACGCCGGTCCAGGTGATCTCGGCCACGAAGTCGGAAGGGGTGAGGCGGGTCATGGAAGGCTCCGTGGGATCAGGTGCGGGCGTCAGATGCGGTCTGCGGGGGCGAGGCCCCCGGGCAAGGGCGCGCCGCCGAGGGCGCGGACCAGCAGCCGCGCGACGTGGTGCGAAAGGGCGACGCCGATCTTGTGCCCGCCGGTCGCCGCCCACAAGCCGCCTTGCGCGTCTCCGCGCCCCGGGACAGGCCCCAGGAGCGGGCCGCGGCCAGGCGCGCGGGGGCGCAGGCCGGCCCAGCGCTCATCCGCCTCGCGGCCGAGGAGGAGGGGGCAGAGCGCGGCGGCCTGCTCCAGCACCCCGTCCAGCAGCGGGTCGGGGCCGGGGGCGGGCCAGTTCTTCTCGGCCGTCGAGCCGACGGCGATGCCGTCCGCGTGGGGCACGATCCAGATGCCGCCCTGGTGGATCAGCATGGCGCCGGGCGGCGGGGCGATGTTGAAGAAAGCGGCCTGGCCCTTCTCGGCCGAGAGCGCCAGCGGCAGCTTCCCGGCGAGGAGTTTCGCCGATCCCGCCCCCGCGGCGACCACGGTCAGCGCGGCGGAGAGACGCCCGGCATCGGTGTCCGCGCCCCCTTCATCCACCGCGCGGGCGCGGGCGGCGACGAACTCCACCCCCTCGGCCCGGCAGGCGGCGGCCAGCGCGGCGCAATAGCGGCGGGGGGAGATCAGGGCCGCGAGGTCGTCCCACCAGGCCCCCCGCGCCGGGGGCGCCATCCAGGCGGGGTCCGGCGGCGCATCCACGATCTCGGCCCGCGGGCCCTCCGCCCAGCCGAAGGCCGCGCGGGCGCCGTCCCGCAGCGGGGCCGGCGCCGCGTCCAGCGCCTCGGCCCAGATCGGCGCGGCGCCGGGGGCGCGGCTCGCCGCCCGCTCCCACGCCGCATCGTCGTGCAGGGGTTGCAGGCGGCCCGTGGCGCGCCAGCCGGGGGACAGGCCGGTGGCGGCCTCGAGCGCGGCGGCATGGAGGGGCAGCGACACAAGCGCCTCGAATTGCAGGGCTTTCAGCGGCGTCCAGGGCGCGGGCAGGTGCGGACCAAGCGCGCCGACCAGCCCCATCGAGGCGGCGCCGGGATCCCCCGCGCCCCCCGCCGGGTCGACCAGCGTCACCCGCCGCCCCGCCTGCGCCAGGGCCAGCGCGGCGTTCAGCCCGAAGGCCCCGCCGCCGATCACGAGCGCGTCGCTTGCCAAGCCCCCGCCTCCTTCGCCTATTGTCGGGCCGAGATGAGCCGCCTTCAGACCAGACCCCAGCCGCCCGCGCAATCCCCCGCCGCAGCATCCCCCGCCGCAGCGCCCGACCTGTCGTGGCGCGCGGGGGCGGCGGGCGCCGTGCCGGTGTCGGAGCTCTATGACGACCCGTATTACTCGGTGACCGACGGGCTGGCCGAAACGCGGTACAATTACCTCGAGGCCGCCGGTCTGCCCGCGCGGATGGCGGGGGCGGAGGCGTTCCATATCGGCGAGCTGGGCTTCGGCGCGGGCCTCGCCACGCTGGCGGCGTGGGAGGCCTGGCGGAAGGCGGGCGACGCGAACCGCGGCACGCTCCACGTCACCTCTTTCGAGCTGCACCCGATGGCGGCCGCGGACATGGCGCGCGCCCATGCCGCGTTCCCCGAGCTCGCCGCCCTGTCGGCGGAATTCCTCCCCGCCTGGGCGGCGGCGGAGGGCGAGGCGGAGCGGCGCATCGCCCTGCCCGGCCTGTCCTTGCGCGTGGTGCTGGGGGATGCGCGGGTGACGGTCCCGCGCACAAGGCTGCTGGCGCAGGCCTGGTTCCTCGACGGGTTCGACCCGCGGCGGAACCCGGCCTTGTGGGAACCGGCGCTTCTCTGCGCCGTCGCCCGCCGCACCGCGCCGGGGGGCACGGCGACCAGCTACACCGCCGCGGGCCACGTGCGCCGGGCGCTCTCGGCCGCGGGGTTCGAGGTGACCCGGCGGCCCGGCTTCGGGACCAAGCGGCACATGACCGTCGCCCGCCTGCGCCCCGAGGGCGCGGCATGAGCGGCCCGCCCCCCGCCCCAGACGCCGAAGACCTCCTCTCCCGCATCTCGGCCTGCCGTCTTTGCGCCGACCGCTTCGCCGCCACGGCGACGGCCCACGACCCGCGGCCCGTGGCCTGGATCTCGCCCACCGCCCGGATCCTCGTCGCCGGGCAGGCGCCGGGCGCAAGGGTGCAGGAGTCCGGCCTTCCCTTCGACGACGCCTCGGGCGACCGGCTGCGCGGCTGGATGGGGCTGGGCCGCGAGGCGTTCTATGACCGCGCGCGGATGGCCTTCCTGCCGATGGGGTTCTGTTTCCCCGGCTATGACGCGAAGGGAAGCGACCTGCCGCCGCCCGCCCTCTGCGCCCGCACCTGGCGCGCGCAGGCGATGGCCGCCATGCCGCGCCTGTCGCTGGTGCTGCTGGTCGGCGGTCATGCCCAGCGCTGGCACCTCGGGGGCAAGCGCAGCGTGGCCGAGACGGTGCGCGACTGGCGCGCCAACACGGGCAAGACGCCCGCCCTCCTGCCCATGCCGCACCCGAGCTGGCGCAACACCGCCTGGCTGCGCCGCAACCCGTGGTTCGAGGAGGAGGTCACGCCCTGGCTCCGCGCCCGCGTGGCCGAAGCGCTGGCGGAGGCCCCGGCATGAAGCGCCTCGCGCCCCTCCTCCTCCTCGTCCTCGCCGCCTGCGCGGGGGGCGGGGCGATGGACCCGCGCCCGCCGCTGGCCGGCGCCGAGCTGCGCCCCGCCCCGGTCCCGGACCCCGAGGGCGAGAACCAGCGCCTCACCGCCCCGCCGCTGATGTTCACCCTGGCGGCCGAGGCCCCGGGCGCGACCCTCCCCGTCGCCCACTGGCCCGCCGAGGGCGAGACGAAGGCCGTCCTCCTGGCCCTCCACGGCTATGGCGATTACGGCGCCTCGACCTTCGGGCGGGCGGCGCGGGCGTGGGCCGCGCGCGGCATCGCCGCCTACGCGCCCGACCAGCGCGGTTTCGGCCGGGCGCCGGGGCGGATGCGCTGGCCGGGGGCCGAGACCTTGCCCAAGGACGCCGCCGCCGCCTTCGCCGCCGTCGCCGCGCGCCACCCCGGAACGCCGGTCTTCGTCGCCGGGCACTCCATGGGCGGCGCGGTGGCGCTGGCCGCCGCCGGGCGCGGCGGGTTCCCGGGCGCCGCGGGGCTGATCCTGCTCGCCCCCGCGGTCTGGGGCGGCGACAACCTCAACCCCATCCTGCGCCTCTCGGCCTGGAGCGCGGCGCAGATCGCCCCGGACAAGCGCTGGACCGGCGAGGGGGTGGTGGAGATCCAGCCCACCGACGACTGGGACATGCTGGTCGCCCTGTCGCGCGACCCGCTGCACTACGCGGCCCCCTCGGGGCGGGAGTTCCTCGGGCTGGTGCGGCTGATGGACGAAGCGCTGGACGCGGCCCCCGGCGCGGACCTGCCGGCGCTGATCCTGCTGGGGGAGAACGAGGAAGTCGTCTCCCCCGCCTCGGTCGAGGCGCTGCCTGCCGCATTGCCGGGACCGGCGCGGCTGGAATATGCACCCGGGGGATGGCACATGCTGCTGCGCGACCGCGGCGCGTCCCGGGTCTGGTCCCGCGTCGCGGACTGGATGTTGGCCCCGACGCCGCCCGCCGAGACGCCCGACACGCCCGCGCCCCAACCGGGAGCCCAACCGGGAGACTGACATGACCGACGCCGCCACGCCCCTCGACCGCGCCGTCCTCGCCGCCCGCGACGCGGGCCAGGCGCCCGAAACCGCGGGCCGCGTCGCCGACGCGCTCCTCGCCGCCCCCCTCTGGCTGCTGCTCGAGGAGGAGCCGGGGACCGATGACAGCTTCAAGCCCCGCCTGCTGGAGCTCGAGGCCGGGCCGACCGCGCTGGCCTTCGACGCCGAGGACCGGCTGGCGGAATTCGCCGACGGCCCCGTCGCCCATATCCAGATCCCCGGCCGGGCGCTGGTCTCGACCTTCGCGGGGTCGGGCGTCTGCCTCGCGGTGAACCCCGGCGTGGCCGAGTCCGAGCTGTTCTGGGACGCCGCCACGGTCGACTGGGCCGCCGAGGCGCTGGCCGGGGAGGTCGAGGCCGAGGCCGCGCGCCCCGAGGCGATCGCCGCCCCCGGGCCGCTGCCCCCCGGCGCGCTGGAGCTGCTGGGCCCGAAGCTCGCCGCCCTCGCGCCCTCCTTGGCCGAGGCCTGGCTGACCGAGGCGCAGTTCTCCGACGGCTCGGCGCGCCTGTTGCTGGTGCTGCGCCTGAACGGGGCCGAGAAGGCGGATGAAGCCACCCGCGCCGAGGCCGAGGCCGCCACCGCGCGCGCGCTGGCCGATACCGGGCGGCTGGCGGGGGCGAGCCTGCCCGAGCTCGACGCCGCCTTCGCGGTCGAGGGCGAGCCGCTGCTGGAGCGCGCCCGGCGGCTCGGCCTCGGCGTCGACCTGCCCGAGCCGCAGAAGCCCGCCCGCCGCGCGGCCCCGAAGGCGCCCGGATCGGACCCCGACGCGCCGCCGATCCTGCGCTGAGCGCGCGCAGGCCCCCTCCCCGCGGCATCTCTCCCTTCGCGCGTCGACGCGCGATCGCGCGCGTTCGCGCGCGCCGCCGCGCCGAACCGCTCGGTTTATGAAAAAAAGGGGGTGACTGATCTACTCAGGGTTGTAAATTAATCCCAAGTTCAGCCCCCTCGGCCTGGGGCGCGGCCATCGCCGTGGAGGCCGTCGCGGGCAGGGAGGGGGACCCATGACGCAGATCGCGCGCCATGCCGAGACGACCCCCCGCCCCCCGCGGGGGGCGGACGAGGCCGCCCTGCGCCTGCTCCACCTCTCGGACGTCCATGCCCACCTGATGCCCTGGGATTACCAGGAGGACCGCTCGGCCCCCGGGATCGGGCTGGTGGCGCTGGCCGCCCAGATCGAGGCGCTGCGGGCCGAATCCCCCGGGGCGCTGCTGCTGGACGGGGGCGACACGCTGCAGGGCACGCCGCTGGGCGACCAGGCGGCGGCCGAGGCGGCGGCGGCGCGGCGCGACGGGCGCAGGCCCGAGGCCCACCCGGTGATCGCCGCGATGAACGCGCTCGGGGTCGATGCGGCGGCGCTGGGCAATCACGACTTCAATTTCGGGCTCGACCTGGTGCGCGAGGCGGTGGAGGACGCCGCCTTCCCGATGCTCTGCGCCAACCTGCGCGCGCCGGGCGCGGCCGGGGGGGCGGGGCTGTTCGCCGCCTCGACGATGCTGCGCCCGCGCGTGCGCGACGGCGCCGGGCGGCTGCGCGAGGTGAAGGTCGGGGTGTTCGGGATCTGCCCGCCGCAGACGACGATGTGGGATGCCGAGCTTCTGTCGGACAAGGCGGTGTCCGAGGACGCGGTGCATGCCGCCGCCCGCGCCGCGGAGCAGCTGCGCGACGCGGGGGCCGAGGTGGTGGTGGCGTTGGCCCATACCGGCGTGGCGGCCGAGCCGGGCGGGCCGGGCGCCGAGAACGTGGCGCTCGAGATCGCGCTGCTGCCCGCGGTGGACGCGGTTCTGGCCGGGCACCAGCACCGGCGGCTGCCGGGGCGCGACTTCGCCGGGATCGCGGGCGTGGATCCGGCGGCGGGGACGCTGCATGGCAAGCCCGCGGCGATGCCCGGCTTCCGGGCCGAGCGGCTGGGCGTGATCGACCTGCGGCTGCGCCATGACGGGACCCGCTGGCGCGCCGCGGGCGGCACGGCGCGGCTGGCGGCCAATGTCGGCAGCGCCGATGCCGGGCGGATCCCCGCGCCGGCCGCCGTCGCCGCGCCGCCGCCGGCGCAGGGCGCCGCCTTCGCCGGGGCGGCCGCGGCGCGCCCGGCCCCGGCGGCGGGGGCGGCGGCGGGCGACACGCTTCTCGCCCGGGCCGGACCGACCGCGGGCGACCCGCCGCCGCCCGCCGCCCCGGCGGCCCTGGCCTCCCCGGCCGGGGCGCGGGCGCCCCGGGCCGAGGCGACGGCTTCCGGGGCGACGGCTTCCGGGACGACGGCGGCCAGTGCGGCCCCGTCCGGCGAGGGGGCGGCGCCGTGCCGCGATCCCGCGTCCAGCCCGCTCGCCGCCGCGGTCCGCGCGGCGGCGGACCCGGCGCATCGCCGCACGCTCGAGATCCTGCGCCGACCGGCGGGCAGCATCTCAACCCCGATCAACACCTGGTTCGCGATGGTCGCCGACACCGCGGCGGTGCAGCTGGTGACCCTCGCCAAGCGGCGCTGGATGGACCGGGCGCTGGACCGGGCAGAGGACCCCGCGCTCAGCGCCTTCGCCGGGCTGCCGCGGCTCGCCGTCTCGGCGCCGTTCCGGGCCGGGTGGCTGGCGGGCCCGCGCGGCTACCTGCGGATCCGCGCCGGGGCGCTGCAACGCCGCCACCTCGCCACCATCTACCCGTTCCCGAACACCGCCGCGCTGCTGCTGGTGGACGGCGCGGGGCTGCGCCTGTGGCTGGAACGCTCGGCCGCCGCCTGGGCGCAGGTCGCGCCGGGCGAAACCGACCGGATCCTGCTGCACCCGGACGCGGCGCCCTACAATCTCGACCTGATCGACGGGCTGGAATGGGAGGTGGACCTGTCCCGCCCCGCGCTGTTCGACCCGCTCGGCAAACCCACGGGCGCGCGCCCGGAGGAGGGGCGGATCCGCGACCTGCGCCATGCCGGGCGCCTGCTGCGCGCCTCGGACCGCTTCGTGATCGCGACCAACGCCTATCGCGCCGGGGGCGGCGGGGCGTTCCCGGGGGTGCGGGAGCTGACGGCGCTCCCGGCGCCGCGCGCCTCGACGGCGGAGCTGCTGGCCGACTACCTGGCCGCGACGCCCGGGGCGGACCCGACGCCGCGCTTCAGCTGGCGCTTCGGATCGGTTCCCGGGGCGTCGGCGGTGCTGCGCACCTCGCCCGAGGCGCCGGCGGGGCGGACCGCGGCGGCGATGACCGGGGGGCTGCGCGTCGAGGATCTCGGCACGGATGGAAACGGCTGGGGGCTGCGGCGGCTGGCGCTGTGACCGCGCGCGCCCGGGGAAGGCAAGACGCCCGCCCCGGGGCCTCCGGGGCGGGCGTTGCGTTGTCGACGGCGCCGTTCGGCATCTCCGCGACGCCCCAGGGGGCGCCGGGGCGACTAGAGGGATGCGCGCGACGCCCCACGGGGCGCCGAGGCGCCGTCAGTGCATCGGGCGGGACAGCCGGATCGGGCCCTCGGCCTCGAGCGCATCAACCGCCCGGCCCGACTGGGTCACGCTGATCAGCCCGTCGCGCTGCAGGCGGCTCGCCACCTCGCGCACGCGGGGCATCAGGGGTTTCCACTCCGCCGGGGACAGCGCGCGCGCGGCCTCGGAGGGGCAGAAGCTCGAGCTCGGCCCGCGGTCGCGGGCGAGGTCGAGCAGGGTCTCTGCGATGCGGGAATCATCAGGCATGTCTTGATTCGGTCCTCCCAGTTTCGGCTCGGACTCTACCACCAAGCGAGCGGCGCGCATGTGAATGATTGACGATTTGTTCAACGATCTTGCACCCTTGGATGCTGCACCGCACATATGGCGTTGCAGCGGGGCATTGTCGAAACCCGGTTTTCACACGCTATATGGGCATGGCGCACCCGGCGGGGAGGCCGGGCCATGCGCCAGACAGGGAGCGACGCATCATGACCAAGTTCGGCACGTCCCAGCCGGTCCGCCGGGTCGAGGACCCCCGCCTTCTGACGGGCGCGGGCGGCTATATCGACGACATCGCGCCCGCGGAGGCGCTGCACGCCGCCTTCCTGCGCGCGCCGGTCGCCCATGCGAAGATCACCGCGCTGGACGTCTCGGCCGCCCGGGGCGCGCCGGGCGTCGCCGCGGTGATCACCGGGGCCGATCTCGACGCGGCGGTGGAGAACGGCGTCGACGGCGCGACGGTGACCAACCGCGACGGCGCCCCGGGCGCCGCCCCGCGCCGCCCGGCCATCGCCACCGACACGGTGCGCTATGCCGGCGAGGCGGTCGCCATGGTGCTGGCGGACACCCTCGCCCAGGCGCGCGACGCGGCGGAACTGATCGCATTCGAGTGGGAAGAGCTGCCCGCCAACGCCGACCCGACCGCCGCCGCCAACGCCGCGCAGATCCACCCCGAGGCGCCGGGCAACCAGGCCTATGACTGGGCCTTCGGCGACGCGGTCGCGGTGATGCAGGCCTTCGACGCCGCCGACGACGTGGTGACGCTGCCGCTGGTCAACAACCGGGTCATCGCCGCCTCGATGGAGCCGCGCGGCGCCTTCGCCGAATGGGACGCGGCCGCGGGCAAGCTGCACCTTGCCTTCAACGGCCAGGGCGTGTGGGGGCTGAAGGACCAGCTCGCCCGCCGCATGGCGCTGGCGCCCGAGAAGGTGCGCATCACCAACCCCGCCGATATCGGCGGCGGCTTCGGGATGAAGGGTTTCGCCTATCCCGAATACCTCGCCCTCGCCCATGCCGCGCGCAGCCTGGACCGGCCGGTGCGCTGGATGTCCGACCGCTCAGAAGCCATGGTCACGGATGTGAGCGGGCGGGACAACGTCACCACCATCCGCGGCGCCTTCGACAAGGACCGGCGGCTGACCGCGCTGCACGTGTCGATCACCTCCAACCTCGGCGCCTACAATTCCGGCTACGGCCAGTTCATCCAGTCCGAGCTGGCCAAGTTCGTCGCCCCCGGCGTCTACGCCGTGCCGCTGATCCTGATGGAGACGAAGGGCGTCTACACCAACACCACCCCCGTCGACGCCTATCGCGGCGCGGGCCGCCCCGAGGCGATCTACGCGCTCGAACGCCTTATGGACGCCGCCGCCCGCCAGTTCGACATGGGGCAGGAGGAGATCCGGCGCATCAACTTCATCCCGCCCGAGGCCTTCCCCTACACCACCGCGGTGGAAGAGACCTATGACGTCGGCCAGTTCGACAAGGTGCTGACCCGCGCGCTGCGCGAATCCGACTGGGAGGGCTTCGAGGCCCGCCGGTCCGAGGCCGCCGGGCGCGGGCGCCTGCTGGGCCGGGGCCTGTGCTGTTACATCGAATCGATCCTCGGGGCGCAGAACGAAACCACGCGGATCGAGTTCGCCGAGGATGGGGGCCTCGACCTCTATGTCGGCACCCAGTCCAACGGCCAGGGGCACGAGACGGTCTATTCCCAGATCCTGCACCAGCGCACGGGCCTCCCGTTCGACAGGATCCGCGTTCGGATGGGGGATTCCGACCTGATCGCCACCGGCGGCGGCACCGGAGGGTCCCGCTCGGTCACCATGCAGGGCAATTCGATCAACGCCGCCTCGGACGAGATGATCGAGAAGTTCCGGGCGCTTGCGGAGGAGGAGCTCGAGGCCCCCGCCGCCGACCTGGAATTCTCGGACGGCGCCTGGCGCGTCGCGGGCACCGACAAGGCGATCACGCTGATGGAGCTGTCGGTCGCCGCCCGCAAGGCCGGCAAGACCGAGCTTCTGACCACCGAGCGGGAGAACACCGTCCCCGGACGCTCCTACCCCAACGGCGCCCATATCGCCGAGGTGGAGGCGGACCCGGAGACCGGCCACATGCAGGTGGTGCGCTACACCGTGGTGGATGACCTCGGGGTGCTGATGAACCCGATGCTGGCCGAGGGGCAGGTCCATGGCGGCGTGATCCAGGGCATCGGCCAGGCGCTGACCGAGCGGGTCGCGCATGATGAAGGCGCGCAGCTTCTTTCCGCCTCTTTCATGGATTACGCGATACCGAGGGCGAAGGACGTGCCCAACGTGCCGTTCCATTCCGAACCCACGCCCTCGACCGCCAACCCCATCGGCATGAAGGGCTGCGGCGAGGCGGGAACGGTCGGCGCGCTGGCGGCGGTGACCAATGCCGGGCTCGACGCCCTGTGGCCCGCGGGCGTGCGGCATGTCGACATGCCCATGACCCCGCAGCGCGTCTGGGGCTGGATCAGGGACGCGGACGCGGCGTAAGCGTGTAAGGGCGGGGGCGGCGCCCGGACGGCCCGCCCCCGGCCGCAGAGTGACGAGGAGAA
Organism: Rhodovulum sp. DZ06; assembly: GCF_050586345.1. Classification (NCBI taxonomy): domain Bacteria; kingdom Pseudomonadati; phylum Pseudomonadota; class Alphaproteobacteria; order Rhodobacterales; family Paracoccaceae; genus Rhodovulum; species Rhodovulum sp. DZ06. The sequence continues at coordinate 60,008 of NZ_JBOCEF010000021.1, read as the reverse complement.
GAGGCCATGTTCGGCATCATCAAGCGGATGTTCGCGGAGCCCGAACCCCAGCGGTTCGACGCCCCCCTCGTCATCGACCGGCCCACCTATGCGGTCGGCGACGTGCATGGCCGGTTCGACCTGCTCGCCCCCCTCGTGCGCGCCATCGCCCAGGACGCCGAGGCCGCGCAGCTCGACAACCCGCGCGTCGTCTTCATGGGCGATTACGTGGACCGCGGCGAGCGCAGCAAGGAGGTGGTCGACTACCTGCTGCACCTCGTCGGCGGCAACCCGGCGGCGACCGACGGCGACGTGGTGATGCTGCGCGGGAACCACGAGGAGATGCTGCTGAACTTCCTCGCCGACCCGGTGAGCGAGGGGAGCCGCTGGCTGCGCAATGGCGGGCTTCAGACGCTGATGAGCTACGGCGTCGGCGGCGTGTCGACCAGCACCCCGCCCGACGGGCTCCTGGACGCCGCCCGCCGGTTGTCCGAGGCGATGGGCGACAGCGCCCTGGCGCTGCGGATGCTGCCGAGCTCGGCCCTGTTCGGCGACGTGTTCTTCGCCCATGCCGGGGGCGACCCGACGGTGCCCGTCAGCCTCCAGGCCGAGCGCGCGCTGATCTGGGGCGCGCCCAGCTTCCGCTCCGAGCTGCGCGAGGACGGCAAGTGGGTGGTCCACGGCCATTACGTGGTGGACGAGGCCGACGCCCGCCATGGCCGCATCGCGGTGGACACGGGGGCGTTCTTCTCGGGCCGCCTCACCGCCGCGCGGCTGCTGGACGGCGAAGTGGAGTTCATCCAGGTCGAGGAGTGACGCCCGCCGGACCGGGCGGCCGCGCATGAAAAAGGGCGCCGGGAGGGGATCCCGGCGCCCTTTTCCTTTCGCGGCGGGGGGCCGCGGCCCCCCCGATGGCCCAGAGGCGGCTCAGAGGCCGTTGGCCGTCGTCGCCGCCTGCAGGAAGATCTGCGGCGTCAGCTGCGAGATGACGCGGTTCCAGGAGGTGACCGGCTGGGCCGAGATGAACACCACGTCGTTGGGGCGCATCTCGAAATCCGTGGCCAGGGTCAGCGCCGCGGCGTTGTCGGCATCGAGGTGATAGGCCGTGACCGCGCCGAAATCACCGCCCGCGGTCCCCTTGCGCAGCACGTAGATCTCGCCGTAATCGGCGAACTGCGCGTTGGGCGACAGGGTGTGGAACAGCGCGTCGGCCAGCATCAGCCGGTTCTCGAACGGCAGCGCGATGCGCGAGGGCGCGTTGATCCGAAGCTCGCCCGCCAGGTAGGCGTAGTCGCGCTTCACGGCCCCGAGCTCGAGCCGCGCCTGGAACGCCTCGCGCTGGCGGGCGTCCTCCAGCCCGGCCTGGTTGGCGACCGCGTTGTTGTAGCTGGCCACGTCGATGCGCATCCGCGCGATCGCCTGGGTCAGCTGGGCCTTCTGGATCTCGAACTGCGCGAGGGTCTGCTGCAGGCGGACCTCGTCGATATCGGCCTGGAGCTGGCGGAAGGCGAACTCCCGCTCGGCCAGCTCGGCCTGGCGCAGGCGCAGCTGCTCTTCGAAATAGCGGCGGGCCTGCTCCTCGTCATAGGAGGTGTCGACATAGACGCTGTCGCCGTCGCGCAGCAGCACGTCCTGCAGGCCGTTCTCGCCATAGAGGCGCGACAGCGGGGCCTGGTAGACCTCGCCGTTGCGGAACAGGCGGACCACGGCGTAGTCGGTGTCGGTCCCGGTCACGCCGCCGGCGAGCGAGAGCGCCTCGGTCAGCGTGGTGGGCTTGAGGGTGATGGGCGCGAGGGTGGGGCTGCGCACGTCGCCGCCGACCGAGACGCGCTGCGAGTTGAACTCGGCGATCTCGAGGCTGAAGGTCGGGTCGAGGCGCTGGGCCACGAGGGCGTTGAAGATCTCGGCCTCGGCCTCTTCCAGCGTCTTGCCGGCGATGCGCACGCGGCCCACGTCCGGCACGGCGATGGCGCCGTCATCCTGCACGATATAGCCCTGGCGGCGGCTCTGGGCCGCGATCAGGGCGGGCACGTCGTTAAGCTCGGCGCCCGCGGTGTTGGCGGCCAGCAGCACCACGTCGGCGACGCCGATGCGGTAGGGGCGCGGCTCGGACGGGGGCGGCATGCGGGTGGCGGCGACGCCGGGGCCGCGGGTCCGCTGGGCGGCGCCCTCGGGCAGGTTGACGCTCACATTCCGGGCCTGGCCGTCGCGGCGGGCCTGGGCGGCGAGGTCGGGCATCTGCGGCGTGCGCACGTTCGGCACGCCGAGGCGCGGCGATTGCGGCGCGGGTTCGGGCCGGAAATAGGGGGGCAGCCGCGCCGGGGTATAGGCCGAGAGATTGGCCTCCGCCGCGGTTTCGAAGGTCATCGCGACGACGCGGACATCGACATCCCCCGCCGCCTCGGACACGTCGGGGACGGTGTAGATCACCCCGCAGCCGCTCAGCCCGAATGCCGCCGCGCAGGCGACAGCCATCAATTTCCTGTGCATGATCCGTCTCGCCCCGAACCTGTCAAAGCCTTGCCGGCTTTTGTGTTTCCGCGACCGGATGGTCCTGCCGCGTCGCTGTTTCGCGGGGCGCGCCCCGCCTGCTCTGCGCCCTGCCCGACCATGGGGACGGAGCGTGCGCGCGCCGCATGGTACTTGGCTTCGCGCCCCGCGGTCACTGCGTTTTAACCCAAGTTCAACAGATGTTGCGGCCCCGCCACGGGGCGGCGCGCCGCAGGATTAACCACTTTACCATATTTCGCAGTTGCAGCATGATTTGACCGTGCGTGCTGCGTCCTCTGCGGCAATGCGGAAAAACCGACTTGCGATTCCTTAAGGAATCCTTTTTCCTAAACGCAGGGGAAAATTTTAGGTGTGTTGGGCATACGGATTCGGGCGCGTTCAGCCCGTCCGGCCCATTGGGATTAACAGGTGCATTATGGCCGATCTCAGGGTTGACCACGGCGTATCGCGCACGGACGAATTCGACGTCCCGGCCCGCGGCAACGCCTCGACCTATCGCGCGGGAGGCAAGCGGGTCTGCGACATCGCGCTCGCCATTCTCATTCTTCCGATGGTGGCGCCGGTGATCGGCGCGCTGGCGCTGGCGGTGAAGCGGCAGGACGGGGCCAACCCGTTCTTCGGCCACACCCGCGTCGGCCGCGACGGCAAGCGGTTCCGCTGCTGGAAGATCCGCACCATGGTCGCCGACGCGCAGGAGCGCCTGGTCGAGCACCTGGCCAACGACCCCGAGGCCGCGGCCGAGTGGGAGGCGGAGCGCAAGCTCACCAACGACCCGCGCATCACCCGCCTCGGCGCCTTCCTGCGCAAGACCTCGCTGGACGAGCTGCCGCAGATCTGGAACGTGCTGCGCGGCGACATGTCCTTCGTCGGCCCGCGCCCGGTGCCCGAGGACGAACTGGAGAAATACGGCCACGCCCGCGGCGCCTACCTGGCGGTCCGTCCCGGCGTCACCGGCATGTGGCAGGTCTCGGGGCGCAACGACGTCGCCTATGACGAGCGCGTGCGCATGGATGTCGAGTACCAGCGGGCGTACACGCTGCCGATGGATTTCGGCATCCTGCTGCGCACCGCCGGGGTGGTCGTGAAGCCGACCGGCAAGTAAGCTGTCCCGCGCATGGCCCCCGGGCCATGCGCCGGCCGGACCTCGAACGACAAGGCGATCCCATGACCTCCACCGACATCCGCGTGGCGATCATCCATTATTGGCTGGTCGGCATGCGGGGCGGCGAGCGGGTGCTCGAACAGCTCTGCATGATGTTCCCGCAGGCGGACATCTACACCCATGCCTGCATCCCCGAGAACATCTCGCCGCTGCTGCGCCGGCACAAGATCACCGAGACCTTCATCGGCCGGCTGCCGGGCGGGCGGAAGCATTACCAGAAGATGCTGCCCCTGATGCCCCGCGCGCTGGAGGAGCTGGACCTCTCGGGCTACGATCTCGTGATCTCCTCCGAAAGCGGTCCGGCCAAGGGCGTGATCGCGCCGGTGGACGCGGTGCACCTGTGCTACTGCCACTCGCCCATGCGCTATATCTGGGACCAGTACCATTCCTACAAGGACGGGCTGTCCTGGCCCGCCCGCAAGGTGTTCGAGGCGGTGGCCCCCGGGCTGCGCATCTGGGACGCCGTGGGCGCGCAGCGGGTGGACAGCATCGTCGCCAACTCGAACTTCGTGCGCCGCCGGGTGAAACGGGTCTGGGGGCGCGACTCGACCGTCGTTCACCCGCCCGTCGACCTCGCCGCCTATCGCCCGGCCGAGGAAGCGCCGGGCGAGCATTACCTGTTCCTGTCCGAGCTCGTCTCCTACAAGCGCCCCGACCTCGCGATCGAGGCGGTGCGCGGCACGAACCGCAAGCTCAAGATCGTCGGCTCGGGCGGTGAGCGCGAGCGGCTGGAGGCGACGGCCCCGCCGAACGTGGAGTTCCTGGGCCGGGTGCCGGACGACCGGATGGCCGCGCTCTATCGCTCCTCGCGCGCGCTGCTGTTCCCGGGGGTCGAGGATTTCGGCATCGTCCCGCTGGAAAGCATGGCCTGCGGGCGGCCGGTCATCGCGCTCGGCAAGGGCGGGGCGCTGGACACGGTGGTGGACGGCGAGACCGGGCTTCTGTTCGAGGAGCAGACCGCCGAGGGGCTGCGCGCCGCGATGGACCGGTTCGAGGCCGAGCTCGAGCCGCGGATGGACGTCGCCCGCATCGCCGCCCATGCCGCGAAATTCGGGCCGGAGCATTTCCGCGCCGGGCTGGCGGACGCGCTGCGCGCCGCCGCCCCGCACCTGCCGCTGGACGGGATCGAGAACCTGGACGGGCGGCAGGACGCGGCCTGAGCCGCCCTGCCCCGGACATGAGACCCGGACATGAAGAAGGGCGCGCCCGGCCGGGCGCGCCCTTTTCCGTTCCGGCGGGGGCGGCGCCCCTCAGCCGTAATAGTCGTAGTCGTAGTAGCGGTCCGTCTCGACGTCGTACTTGTTCAGCACCACGCCCGCGACATGGGTCAGCTCCGAGAGCTGGCTCTCGCAATCGTCGATCTCGCGCACCGTGGAGATGCCGGCCGAGGCGATCAGCAGCACGCAGTCCACGTGCGACATGAACGAGATCGCGTCATCCGAGGCGCGCATCGGCGGCAGGTCGTAGATGATGACATGCGGGCGCAGCTCGCGCTTCATCGTGTCGATGGCGTCGAAGGCGGTCTGCGCCTGCACCACCTCGGCCGAATGGCGCATCGACTGGTTGGTCACGCAGACCGCGAGGCTGTCGGAGTACTTGCGGAAATGGTCGGTCAGCCCGCCATTGCCGCTCAGGTACTCGCCCATCGAGGTCGAGCCGCCGGCGCCGAGCACCTTGCGCACGGCGGGCCGCTTGAGGTCGACGTCGCACAGCACCACGCGGTTGGTCTTCTGGCGCGCGAAGCTGAAGGCGAGGTTGGTGGAGATCATCGTCTTGCCGCAGGCCTGGGTCGGCGAGGTGATGGCGATGGAGGTCCACTCGTTGCGCTCCAGCAGCTTCAGCAGCTTGGTGCGCAGGATGTCGAAGGCGATGTGGGCCGGGTTCTCTTTCGATTCCGTCACCACCCGCGCCTGGGTCAGCGCGCGGGTGTCGAGCTCGGCCTGGGGCAGCTCGTTCCACATCATCGGCGTGTCGCCGCGCGGGGTGAAGCGCGGCTCGGCCGGGCCGCGCACGCGCGGTCCGCCCTCGCCGCGGGTCGTCTTGGCCTTGGAGATCGCCGCCTTGAGCCGTTCCATGAATTCTTCCTCGTGCAATGGCCGCTGCACGCGGCGCCCCCGGGGCGGGGGCGCCGCGCGGGCGGGATCAGAAATTCAGCCGGGTGCGGACCAGCTTGATCGCGTCGTCGATCCGGGCCCGCTGGATCAGCCGCTCCAGCAGCAGGTCCAGCGGCATGTAGTAGTAGTGGACCACGTAGGAGCCGACGGCGACGAGCAGCACGAAGCCGAGGATGATGGAGATCCGCAGCATCTTGCGGTTCCGCATCTCCTTCGCCGTGTAGATATAGGGCACGATGGCGATGGGCGTGATGTCGATCCGCGCCAGTTCGGACGGGCGGCGGATGGTCTTGTTCATCAGTTCCAGCAGGATGATGAAGCCGAGCCCGGCGCCCACGCCGCCGACGGCGCCGGCCATCAGGATCATCGGCCGGTTGGGGCTGATCGGCCGCTCGGGCAGGGTCGCCTGTTCGACCACCTCGAACCGCTCCGCCTGCTGCTTGAGCTCGAGCTGCTCGCCGGTGGCGGCGGAGGCGAGCTTGGCGCGGGCGGCGGCGAATTCCTCGCGCAGGCCGTCATATTCGCGGTTCAGCGTGCGCAGGGCCATCTCGATGTTCGGCGTCTCGGCGATCGAGGAGGCGAGCTGGTCGATCTCGGTCGACAGCTCGGCGATCTGGCTGTCCAGCTCCTCGACCCGCTTGTCGATCATCGCCCGCTCGCGCTCCATCGGCGTGGTCGGGGCCGGGACCGCGCCCTCGGCGACGGCCTTCTCGGCGGCGGCGCGCTGCTCCTCGACCAGCCCCTCCAGCGCGGCGATGCGCGAATCGAGGGCCCGGATCTCGGGGTGGTTCTCGGACAGGATCGCCCGGCGCAGGGCGCGGGCGCGCCTGACCTCGGCCAGGGTCTTCTCCTCCGGCGTCATCTGCGCCTCGGGCTTGGTCTGGCTGGAGATCGCGGCCACCAGCAGCTCGCGCTGGTTCAGAAGCGACGCGCGCTCGCGCTGCTGCAGCTGGCGGGCCTGGGTGAGCAGGCCGAGCCGGTCGCGGCGATAGTTGAGCGTTTCGGGCAGCTTGCCGGCGTTCTCGCGCTTGAAGCTGACGATGTCGAGTTCGAGCTTGGTCAGCTCGGCCTCGAGCCGCGCGACCTGCTGTTCGAAGAACTCCGACGTGCCCGCGGCGGTGGTGGTGCGCAGCTGGACGTTGCGCTCCAGGATCCGGGTGACGAATTCATTGGTCACGCGCGCGGCGACCTGGGCCGAGTTGGCCGAGAAGCTGATGGTGAAGGCCAGCGCGCCGCCGCCGCCGCGGCGGGTGGCGCCGAGGCGGGCCTGTTCGAACCGGGTCGACTTGCGCATCGCCTCGACCACGGTCGAGGGCGACATGCTGGCGCGCTGCGGGAAAACCTGGAAGTCCTCCTCGATGGCCAGCAGCGTGTCGCGGACCATCAGCTGCTTCTCGATGACCTTGATGCGTTCGACCGCGTCGACGGTGACCGTGGACTGGGCCAGCGCCGAGGGGATCTGCTGCGAGATCACGAGCATGGTGGCCGAGGCCTTGTAGACCGGCGGCAGCACCACGGCGACGCCCGCGGCGGCGCCGAAGCACAGCACCGCGGTCAGGATGAAGATGGGGAACCGTCTCAGGAAAATCGAGAACAGGAACCGAATGTCAAAATCGTTCTGCATGGTTTCGCTCCGGCGGGGCGGGCCTGTCGCGGCTCAGACCTTCCGCTCTCCCCAAATTCCATAAAACACGTTCTCATCCACCGTCCCGTCCGGCCCAGGCCCGCCTGGCGCGGTCCCGTCTTGCGGCGGCGCGCCGTCCGCGGCCGGGGCCCCGCCGGGCTGCGCCTGCGGCGCAGCGGGCGCGTCCGGCGCCGGGGGCTGCCCGGCCTGGTCGAGCGCGGCCTGGTCGGGCGCGGCCTGGTGCGCGGCGGCCTCGCCGGGCGCGGGTTTCGGCGCGCGCGGCCGGGCCTGGGGCGCGTTCGGCCCCAGCACCACGTCGGGGTCCGAGAACACGCCGAATTCGCGCCGGTCCTCGAGCACCTCGCGCACCACGCCGGCGTCGACCATGTCGAGCTCTTCGGCGAAGGCGTAGACCAGCGCGTAGTCGCACAGCTGGTTGATCAGCCGCGGCACCCCGCGGCAGGCGGCGTGGACCAGGATGCAGGCGTCCTCGTCGAACACCTGCCGCTCGGCCCCGGCGACGGTCAGCCGGTGGTCGATATAGCCCTTCGTCTCGCCCTCGTTCAGCGCGCGCAGGTGGAATTCCGACGCGATCCGCTGGGCGAACTGGCTCAGGTGCGGGCGGTGGACCAGCTCGCGCAGCTCGGGCTGGCCGACGAGGATCAGCTGCAGCAGCTCGTCCTTGTCGGCATTGATGTTGGAGAACATCCGCAGCTCTTCGAGCGTCTCTTCCTGCAGGTTCTGCGCCTCGTCGAAGATCAGCGCGGTGCGGCGGCCCTGGCGGTATTCGTCGACCAGGAAGTCCTGGAACTGGCGGAAGGCCTGCACGTAGGTGGCGCCCTGCGGCACGTCCTGGCCGAGCGACATCATCACCCAGTGCAGCAGCTCGCCCCGCCCGCCGGTGGCGTTGGAGATCAGGCCGATCGAGTATTCGTCGGGGATCTCGGACAGCAGGCGGCGCAGCAGGGTGGTCTTGCCCGCCCCGACCTCGCCGGTGATGACGGTGATCGGCGCGTGGCTGGCGATGCCGTATTCAAGCATCGTGTAGGCCTTGGAATGCGGCCGGGCCCAGAACAGGAACTCCGGGTCGGGCACCAGCGTGAAGGGGCGTTCCTTCAGGCCGAAATGCTCCAGGTACATGCGGGAAAGATCACGCATGGCGCCGCTCCGCGTCGTTGGCGGAAATCTGGGGCGCGTCCGGAAGATGCGGTTCGCGGTTCAAGACGGTCCGTTTCCTGTCGTTCTGGGCGGGGCGCGCACGCCCCGGCACGGCGGCCGCGCGCGGCGGCCGGAAGGGGCGCCGCCGCCCGGGTCCGGGCGGCGGCGGTCGTTCGTCAGTCCTGCGCGGCGCCCCTGGCGGCCGCGGCGCCTTCGCGGGTCTGGCCGGCGCGGATCTTCTCCACCCGGGCCATGGCGTCGCGGGCCTTGTCCTGGCCGGGGAACGGGTCTTCCTCGGCGATGGCGATGGCCTTGGACAGGTAGTCGAAGGCGCGGTCGGTCTGGCCCATCGCCTCGTAGACGACGCCGGTGTGGAACTGGACCACGCCGTTCCTGGGCAGCTTCTCGGCCGCGCTCTGCAGGTGCGGGATCGCCTGTTCGTTCTTGCCCTGCAGGTGCAGCAGCCAGCCGTAGGTGTCCTGCATGTAGGGGTTGCCGGCGTTCTGGAACCGGCGGGCGATGTTGACCGCGCGCTCCACCGCCTCGGGGTCGTCGGCGCGGTGTTCGGCCAGCATCGAGGCGAGGTTGTTGGCGACGATGGCGCTGTCCGAGCGGCGGGCGTAGAGCGTCTCGTAGGTCTCGATCGCGCCGTCGATGTCGCCGGCGGCCTCGAGGCGCATGGCGAGCGCGAGGCGCAGGTTGTCGTTGCCGGTCTCTTCCAGCCCGCTGCGGATCTGGTCGAGCGCGGCGGCCTCGTCGCCCTTGCGCTGGTAGATGGTGGCGAGGCTGGCATAGGCGATGCCGGTCTCGGGCGATTTCTCGATCACCTCGAGGAACGACGCCTCGGCCTCGTCCAGCATCCCGCGGGCGGCCTGGAGCGAGCCGAGCAGCACGAGGCCCGCGGGGTTGCCCGGGTTCTCGGCGATGAACTGGTCGAGATACTGCTGCGCCTCGTCGACCTGGCCCGAGGCGATGTAGGTGCGCACGAGCGAGAGCATCGCGCCGACATCCTTGCCGCCGGACTGTTCGACCGCGCCCGAGAGCACGTCGATCGACTGGGTGAACATCTTCTGGCCGACCAGCGAGGCGGCCAGCAGGCGGTCGGCCGCCGGGTCCTCGGGGTTGGCGCGGCGCAGCTCCTCGCCGATGCGCTGGACCTCGCGCCAGTCCTCCTTCGCCAGGCGGCGCTGCGCGTAGGCGATCTTGAAGTCGCGGTTGTCGGGCTTGGCCTGGAGCGCGTCGCGCAGCAGGCTCTCGACCACCTCGGTCTTCCCTTCGGACAGCAGCTCCTGCACGTAGCGCATGGTCGCCTGGGGGTCGTATTTCGACACGGTCGCGGCCTGCGCGAGGCGCTCCATCGCCAGCTCGCGGTTGCCCGCGCGCTCATAGGCGGTGGCGAGCAGCTGCAGCAGGCGCACGTCCTCGGGGGCGCTGTCGAGCGCGGCGCGCAGGTCCTCGATGGCGAGGTCCGGGCGGTCCGCCTCGATGAAGCGGGCGGCGCGGATGCCCAGCGCGTCGACGTTGCGCGGGTCCTTCGACAGGACGTAGTCGATCTCGTCGAAGGCTTCCTCGCGCCGGTCGTTGCGGATCAGGAAGCGCGCGATCTCGATGCGGGCCTTGTAGCCGTCCTCGGTGTCGCCGGACTGCGAGGCGACCTCGCGCAGACGGTCGACCGCGCTGGCCTCGTCGCCGTCGCCCATGTCCAGCGCCGCGACGGCGAACTGGTACTCGGCATGCGGATGGTCGCTCGCGATTCGGGCCACCAGCTCCTCGCGCGCGGCGTCGCGGCCCTTCACCGAGGCCAGGAAGCGGGCGAGGTCGAGCGTCCAGGTCGGCTCCTCGGGGTTGTTGTCGGCGAGGGCGCGGAACTGGGCCTCGGCCTCGTCCGTATTGCCCTGGCCCATGTGCCACTGGGCCAGCGAGGTGCGGAACTGGTTGGTTTCGGGGAACATCTCGACCAGCGACTTGAGCTGGTCGCCGATGGCGTCCGAATCCTGCAGCTGCTCGGCGATGCCGAGCTTGACCACGTTCAGCGACAGGTCGTCGGGGTTCAGCGCGATGCCGGCGTCGACCTCCTCCATCGCCTTGCGCAGGTCGCCGCCATCCATGGCGTAGGCGACCTTGACGAGGCGGGCGGTGACGTTGTCGGGCGCCTCGAGCAGCACGCCGTCGGCGCGCTCCAGCGCGCGGTCGGTCTCGCCGCGCTTGAATTCGACGGTGGCCATCATCGCCCGGGCGCGCGGGTTGTCGGGCGCGAGCTTCATGGCGACGTCGATGTGCCGCTCGGCATCCTCGGCGCGGTTGGCCAGCAGGAAGATCTCGCCCAGGTCGAGGCGGGCGGGCACGAAGGTGTCGTCGATGTCGACGACGGCCAGCAGCTGGCCCACGGCGCCGCGGATATTCTCGGTGCGGCGCAGGGACTTGGCGAAAGCGTAACGCGCCTGCAGATGCTCCTTGTTGAGCTTCAGCGCGTTGCGGAATTCGAGCTGCGCCTTGATGTCCGCGCCCTGTTCGACCAGGTCGACGCCGCGGAAGTAATGCGCGTCGGCGCGTTCTTCGGCCGTGTCGAAGGCCATGAGCGCCAGCGCCGAGACGCCGGCGATGAACCCGATGCGGATCCGAGACTTGATGGTCATGGTTTTTTCACCCCAACGGCCGCGGGCCGGCGCTCGCGCCATGCAAGCTGCCAGGTCAGCGGCCCTGAACTCTCCTGCGGGCGCCACGCGACGCAGGGTCCTCCTTAATGCGCGACGCGGGCGCCGCACGACGATGCCAGGCCCCCCGAGCAGCCCGACCCCACATTTCACTCGGAGAATATAGTGGCAAAAAGATGATGGCGTAACCTCGGTTTGCGACGCGCGACGGGCCGCCGCAAGGCGCTGCCGGCATTCACGAAACGTACAGATGCGAACGCCCCGCCCCCGGGCCGCGCCAGCGGTCGGGACGGGGCGTCGCCAAGGGCCGAAGATCAAGTTCCCGCGATCACCCTGCGTTCGAGAGGAGCAGCCCGGCGGACGCGCCGGCGCCGACGCCGCCGCTCTGCAGCATGGTCAGCGCCGCCATGCCCCGCGTGGTCGCGTTCGGGCCGCTTTCAGCGGCGGTGCGCGCCAGGAACCGCGTCAGCGCCTTCTCCACCACCTCCGGGTCGTTGAACCCGGCGAGCGAGGACGTGCCGGACATGTCCCGCATCCGGTCCTTCATCTCGTCGCGCTGGCGATCGATATCCAGTTTTCCGAATTCCGTCGGCAGGCCGAAGGCCTTCTCCAGGACCGCGCGCACCGGGCGGTCGCCCAGCGCCTCGAACCAGGTGTAGCCGTCCGGCTGGGCGCCGTTGGCGTAGCGGGAGATCTCGCGGCGGAAGTTCAGGGCGAGGCGCAGGGAATCGTCGCTTTCGCCCACCGCGAGGTCGAACTGGCGGTCGAGATATTGTTTCGCGATCTTGTCGCCGAAGCCGATATAGCCGGTCTTGGCCCCGAGCAGGTCGCCATAGCCGAACCCGGCCGAGAACCGCTTCCAGCGCGGGTCGACCATCTTCACGGCGATCGAATTGGGGTCGGTGGAACCGTCTTCGAGGGCGCGCTGGATCAGGGCCTTCTTGAAGGCCTCCTCCTCGAGCCCGAAGGCGCCGAGCGCGACCTTGAGCAGCCGGGGATCGGAGACCAGCTTCTCGGCCGTGTCGGCCGAGGCGATGTTGTCCTTGAAATACTGGATGTCGCGCGCGATCTGCGGCGAGGTTTCGAAAGCGGCGCGCTGCGTCGCTTCCGTTCGTTGCAGGAGTTTCCAGCCCCCGATGCCCGAGAGCGGAACCGAGGGCTGAAAGCTCATTGTGCAGCCTCCGCAGCTTGCATGAGGCGCTGTTCGCGCCCGAGAAGCGCGCGCAGGGCCTTGAGGGTGGGGTACCAGCGATCCTCGGCCAGCGCCTCGGTCGCCTCGGTCAGTCGCCTGCGGCTGTCCGGGTCGGTGAAGACCTGGCTCAGCTGCTCGATCCCGGTGAGAAGCTGCCCGCGCGCCTCGGTCGGCTCGGCTTCGCCGGCGAGAACGAGCTGGGCGATGTAGCAGACGCGGCGCACCGGGGTGTTCGCCTCGTCCGGGTGGATCGCGTCGCGCAACCTCAGGACGTTGGCGTCCGGGGTGACGATGTTCAGCCGCGCGCGCCTGGGGCCGTTTTCGACCACCACGCCGTTGAGCATGAACCTTTCGCCCGGACAGAGTTTGAGAATGAGTCCGGGCATCAGGCGGCGCCTCCGTCGGTCGCCCCGGCGCGAAGGCCCTTCATGATCGCGGTGTTGATGTCGATCAGGGGGCGAACCTTGGCGTCGCCGGACAACACCTTGCGCGAATGCACCCGGGTGAACTCGGCGAGGTAGAAGATCCGGGCGCGAAGCTGTTGGGGAAGTTCGTTGTCGTCGCTGGCCACGTCCGCGGCGAGCAGGGTCCAGAGGCGCAGGTTGTCGTGCAGCGCCTCGGCCAGGGCGGCGAATCCGCCGGTGGTGTCCTCATTCGCGGCATCGGCGGCGCAGAGGCGGCGCGTCGCTTCGGCGAACGCGCGGTATTCGGTCTGTCGGGAGTCGTGAAGGGCGACCTGTGCGTCGCCATAACCTGTCGTGGCGAGAGCAGCGCTGTTCATCTCGTGTCCTTCGCATCGGCGACGCCTGGGCGATCCGGATCACGGGCCATTTCAGGCCTCCGGCGCGCAGGCGGGCGACTATCCTGGCCGTCCTGCGCCTTTCTGGGCGCCTGGCCGGCCGTCGGTGCCCGGGGCGCCCGCAAGGGCGCCCCGGACTGTCACATCACCGGAACAGCGACAGGACGTTCTGCGGCGCCTGGTTGGCGATCGAGAGCGCCTGGACGCCCAGCTGCTGCTGCACCTGCAGCGACTGGAGGCGAGCCGAGGCTTCCTCGAGATCCGCATCGACCAGCGCGCCGATGCCCGACTTCAGCGAGTCGGACAGCTTGCCGACGAAGTCCGACTGGATCTCGATCCGGCCCTGGACCGAACCGAACGCGGCGGCCGCGTCGATCGAGGTCTGGAGCAGGTTCTCGACGGTGCCGAGCGCGGTCTGGGCGCCGGAAGCGGTGGACACGTCCACGTTCGCCAGCGCGGTCAGGCCGCCGGTGCCGCGGGTCGCCGAGGAGGCGAACGCCACGTCTTCGTTGGTGTTGTTGGTGATCACCAGCTCGGTCGCGGTGGTGTCGACATCCAGGGTGAAGTCGTTGGTGTCGAGACCGGCCGAGATCAGGGCGTTCTTCATGCCCGCGGCCACGGCTTCGAGGGTGTCGCCTTCCTTGATGGTGTAGACGCCCTCGACCGAACCGACCGACAGGCGCAGCTCGTCGCCGGCCACCATGCCCGCATCGACGGTGGTGTCGACGCCGGCGGTGTCCGCACGCTCGGCCGCCGTCGCCGCGGCGGCGCCGGAGGTGTCGAGGAACTGCAGCGGGTTGAAGGTGATCGAGTCGTTGGTGCCGCCGTCGTTGGCGTCGATCACACCCGCGGTGCCGTTGTCGGTGCCGACCGTGACCGCGGCGGCGGTCAGGGTGGTGCCGGTGGTCAGCGACAGGTTCTGCGCGTCCACGCCGATCGAGGAGGAGGTCACCGAGCCCGAGCTGTCACGGTCGAGCGAGGCGAGCACGTCCACGCCGGTGTTGCCGTTCGTGTTCGTGGTCGACACGTCGCCGTTGATCAGGTTCAGGCCGTTGAACTGGGCGGCGCCGACCACCGAGGTGATCTGGTCGCGCAGCGCGACGATGTCCTGCTGGATCTTCGCACGGTCGACGTTGTCTTCCTGCGCGGCGACGATCTTGCCCTTCACCTCGGTGAGCAGGTCGGTCACGGTCTCAGCGGCCTGTCGGGCCACGGCGACGGTCGAGGAGCCGAGCGAGAGCGACTCGGAGATGCCCTTGAAGCCCTTCACGTCCGACTGCATGACGGACGAGATGGCCCAGACGGCCGAGTTGTCCTTGGCGGACCCGACCTTCTTACCGGTCGAGATCTGGCCCTGGACGTTGTCGAGACCCTTGTTGATGGACTTCAGGGTCTGCAGCGCCACCATGGCGCCGTTGTTGGTCAGGATGCTGGCCATTAGATTTACTTTCCAGTTGGTTGCGACGCTTTGCGCCGCGCTGTCATGGATGACGTGCGGGGGGTCCGCCCCGACGTCGCACCGGCATTTCTGACGCCTGCGGCCGCTCCGTTTTCGGGGATGGCCGCGCCGACGCCCCTTTCGGCGTCGCAAGGAGGAGAATGGCCCCGAATCCATAAGAGGGCGTTACCGGGGCCCCTTCTTCGCGTCCCGTACGCGGCCAATTTTATGCGTCTCCCTCCGCACCGCCCGCCCGCGCGCCCGAAAGCGCCTTCGCCAGCCGCTCGAAACTCTCCTCGCAGCCCAGCGGCGCGGGCGCGGCCATGAAGGCGTCGAGCGCGGGCTGCACCCGCACCGCGGCGTCCGCCTCGGGGTCGGCGCCGGTCTTGAACAGCCCCGCCTGGATCATCGGCAGCACCGACTCGTAGGCGGCGGTCAGGCGGCGCGCCTCCCGGATCAGCTGATTCTCGGCCGGGGAGGCGACGCCGGGCAGCACGCGGCTGACGCTGCGCCGCAGGTCGATGGCCGGGAATCGCCCGCGCTCGGCGATCTCGCGGTCGAGGATGAAGTGCCCGTCGAGGATGCCGCGCGCCATGTCCGCGATCGGCTCCTCCATGTCCGATCCGGCGACCAGCACCGTGAACACCGCGGTGATGTCGCCGGCGGGGCCGGACGGCCCCGGCCCGGCGCGCTCGGCCAGCGCGGCGATCAGGTGGGCGGTCGAGGGCGGGTGGGCGCGCAGGCTCGGCGGCTCCCCGGCCGTCAGCGCGATCTCGCGATGCGCCTCGGCGAATCGGGTCAGGCTGTCGAAGAGCAGCAGCACCTGCTTGCCCTGGTCGCGGAAGTGCTCGGCCGCCGCCATCGCCGTCCAGGCCGCGCGCCGCTTCACCAGGGGCGATTCGTCAGAGGTCGCGGTCACGATCACCGACCGCTTGCGCCCTTCTTTTCCCAGCGCATTCTCGGCGAATTCGCGCAATTCCCGCCCGCGTTCGCCGATCAGCGCCAGCACCACGACCTCCGTTTCCATGTCGCGGGCGAGCTGCGCGAGCAGCGTCGACTTGCCGACGCCGGAGCCGGCGAAGAGGCCGACTCGTTGCCCGCGCGCGAGGGGAAGGACGGTGTCGAGCGCCGACTGCCCGGTCGCCAGCCGCCCGCCCAGCGCCCGCCGCGTGGCGGCCTGGGGGGCGGGGCGCCGGAGGGGGATCGCTGCCGCGCCCTGCGCCAGCGGACGCCCGTCGATGGGCCGCCCGAAGGCGTCGACCATCCGGCCTATCCACTTGTCGCACGGGCGCAATCCGGGATCCGAGCGCAGCCAGGCGCGGTCCCCGAGGCCCACCCCCTCGGCCGGCGCATAGGTCATCGCCACGGCCATCCCGTCGCGCAGCGCGACGATCTCTCCCTCCAGCGGTCCGCGCCCGCGGCGCTCGACTTCGATGAGGTCCCCGAGCCGGGCCCGCGGCGCCAGTCCGCCCAGCGTCAGCGACGCGCCGTCCGCCGCCCGGACCGACCCGCCGCGACGCGATGCGGCGACTCCTTTCAGCTCCGCTACCAACCTGTCCACCTGCGGCATCACGACCTCCTGATCGATGGCGCCGGATCGCCCGGCGCTTACGATCTCTCAACCATGCCCGGGTTAACTCGTCGTTGCGGACCGAACGGAGGAGAACCCCCGGCCATGATGCAGGGCATCGACATCCTGAAGCTTGCCAACGGCCTTGCCGCCCATGCCGGGCGGCGTCAGTCCGTGATCTCGGAGAACGTCGCCAACGCGGACACCCCGGGCTATCGCGCCCGGGACCTGACCCCGTTCGAGCAGACCTTCGCCGCCCAACAGGCCCGGGGGGAATCGCCCGGGCCCTCCTTCGTGCCGCGCGCCACCCGCGCCGGTCATTTCCGCCCGGACGCCGAATCGGTCGCCGGGGTCTCCGCCGAGACCCGGCACATCACCGCGGTCGGCGCCGCGTCGCCCAATGGCAACACCGTCTCGCTGGAGGACCAGATCGGGCGGGCCGCCGAAACCAAGATCCAGCACGACCTGGCCCTCGGGGTCTGGCGCAGCGCGATGAACATCATGCGCGCCTCGCTCGGCTCCGGCGGATCGCGCTGAGAATCGCACACGCTCCAGAATGGATAGGGGGAGAATCCCTTGTCGGACCTTACCAGATCGATGGGCGCGGCCGCGTCCGGGATGCAGGCGCAATCCGCGCGCCTTCGCCTTTCCGCCGAGAACGTGGCCAACGCCGACACGCCGGGCTACCGCCGCAAGACGGTGCCCTTCCTGCAGGTGGCGCAGCCCGACGGCGGCGTCGTGCAGGCGGGACGGGTGATCCTCGACCGCCGCGACCTGCCGCAGGTCTATGACCCCGCGCACCCGATGGCGAACGAGGAGGGCTTCTACGAAGGCTCGACCGTCGACCTGATGGTGGAGCTCGCGGACGCCCGCGAAGCCCAGCGCAGCTACGAAGCCAACCTGAAAATGCTCGACCAGGCCCGTTCGATGACGGCGAGCCTGATCGACCTCATGCGCCGCTGACGCCGCGCTTTCGACTGAAGGAGAACCTTCATGGACCTCAGTGCCTCCCTCGCATCCCGCCTTTACGGCAACCTGCAGACGGCGGTTCAGCCGAAACCGGACATGCCCGCGCCGGAAACGCGCGAGGGCCGCTCGCCGCTCGGCGCCGCCGCCCTGTCCTTCGTCGACACGCTCAAGAACGCCGAGGCGACCGCCGAGGCGGGGCTGGTCGGCGAGGCGGAGCCGCAATCGGTGGTCATGGCCCTCGCCAACGCGGAGTTCGCCGTCCAGACGGCGGTGACGATGCGCGACAAGGTGGTGGAGGCCTACCAGGAAATCCTCCGCATGCCGGTCTGAGGCCGCGCCATGACCGAGGGCGAGCTGATGGACGTGCTGCGGGAGTCGATGTGGGTCGGCTTCCTCGTGGCCCTGCCGATCCTCACCGTCGCGCTGGTGATCGGCGTCGGCATCGGCCTGTTCCAGGCGCTCACCTCGATCCAGGAGCTGACGCTGACCTTCGTCCCCAAGCTCGGGGCCATCGGCGTCGCCTACTGGATCACCATGGGCTACATGGCCGAGGCGCTCGTGGCGCTGTGGCGGGACCGGATCATCCCGATCATCGCGGGGGGGGGCTGACCATGCGCGCCCTCGCCCGTCCCCGCCGCCTCCCCGCCGCGCTGCGCCTCGCGCCGCTGCTGATGATCCTGCTCGCCGCCGGTTTCGAGGCGCGCGCGAGCGAGAGCGCGACGCCCTCGGACGCCGCGCTGTGCGACGAGGCCGCCCGCCACGCGGCGGCCGAAGCCGGCATGCCGCTGGAGATCCTGCGCGCCATCTCGCTGGCCGAGACCGGCGGCGGGCTTGGCGGGCGGCTGCGGCCCTGGCCCTGGACCACCAACGTGGAGGGGGTCGGCAAGTGGCACCCGACCCGCGCGGCGGCGATCGCCCATATCCGCAAGCGCCACGCCGAGGGCGCGCGCAGCTATGACGTGGGCTGCTTCCAGATCAATCGCCGCTGGCATGGCGAGGCGTTCAACTCGCTCGAAGAGATGTTCGACCCGCTCGCCGGCGCCCGTTACGCCGCGCGTTTCCTGACCGCGCTGCACGAGGAGGCGGGCGACTGGAACCGCGCCGCCGGCTGGTACCATTCGCGCACGCCCGCGCTGGCCGGGAAATACCGCGCGCGGGTGCAGCGGATCCTCGCCGCCCTGCCCGACGCCCCCGCCGCCGCGGGCATGGTGTTCGGCACGGGCCGCGCGCCCGCCGCGGCGCGTCCCGCCGCGCCGCCCGCGCCCTCGCCCGGCGGCGTGCGCCTCGCCTTCGGCGGCGCGCAGGACGGCGGCGCGCTGCTGCGCCGGGCCCTGCCGCTGATCGTCGCCCTCGTGGCCGGCCAGGGCGGCGGCGGAAGCGGCGCGGCGCTGGGCCAGGACAGCCCGCCGCCCGAAACGCCCCCCGCCAGGCCCCTCTTCGACTGAAACAAGCGCCGCGCAAGCGGCCGCCCTGCCGACAGGACCCGCCCCTTGGACCGCGCCGCTTCGCCGATGCAACGCTTCTCGATCTCCGCCCTCTGGCAGCCCACGGTGCTGCTGGCCCTCGCCCTGATGGCGGTCATCGTGATGATGATCCTGCCGATGCCCTCCTGGGTGCTGGACGTGGGCCTGGCCGCCAGCTTCTGCCTGGCGATCCTGATCTTCACCAACACCCTGTTCATCGAGCGGCCGCTGGACTTCAGCTCCTTCCCCATGGTGCTGCTCGCGACGCTGATGCTGCGCCTGTCGCTCAACGTCTCCTCGACCAAGCTGATCATCGGCTCGGGACACGAAGGCACCGGCGCCGCGGGCCAGGTGATCGAGGGCTTCGCCATGTTCATCATGGGCGGCTCGGTGTTCCTCGGCCTCGTCGTGTTCGGCGTGCTGATGATCGTGAACTTCATCGTGATCACGAAGGGCGCGGGCCGCATGGCCGAGGTCGGGGCCCGCTTCGCCCTGGACGGGATGCCGGGCAAGCAGCTGGCCATCGACAGCGACATGGCCGCGGGCGCGATCACCCACGAGGAAGCGCGGGCGCGGCGGAAGGTCGAGCAGGAGGAGACGACCTTCTTCGGCTCGCTCGACGGCGCGTCGAAATTCGTGAAGGGGGACGCGATCGCGGGCCTCCTGATCACGCTTCTGAACCTGCTGATGGGCCTCGCCATGGGCGTGCTGGTCCATGACATGCCGGTGGGCGAGGCGTTCGAGACCTACGCCATCCTCACCGTCGGCGACGGGCTGGTCACCCAGATCCCCGCCGTCGTCATCTCCATCGCCGCGGCGCTGCTGCTGTCCAAGGGCGGCGCGCTCGGCTCGGCCGACACCTCGCTCTTCTCCCAGCTCGGCGGCTACCCGGCCGCGCTGTTCACCGTCGCCGGGCTGATGGCGGTGTTCTCGCTCGCCCCCGGCCTGCCGTTCCTGCCCTTCGTGCTGGGGGCCGCGATGCTCGCCGCCGCGGGCTGGCTGACCATGAAGCAGAGGCGCGAGGCCGCCATCGCCGAGGCCGCCGCCGCCCTGCCCTCGGCCGAGGCGGCGCCGAGCCGCAAGACCCTCGGCGACATGCTCGATCTCGACGAGATCCACGTGGAGTTCGCCGAGGACCTGATCGACATCGCGATGGACGAGGGGGCCGGGATCGGCGCGCGCATCCAGAACATGCGCAACCACATCGCCTCCTCCTACGGCATCGTGATCCCCGAGATCCGGCTGACCGACAGCGCCACGCTCAGTCCCGGCGAATACGCGATCCGGGTGCAGGGGGTGGAGGCCGCCCGCGCGCGGGTGGAGCCGAACAACGTGCTGGTGCTCCTCTCCGACGGCGCCGGCGCCGCGGCGGCCGCCCCCGAGGGGCGCGACGTGTCCGAGCCGGTCTACGGCGCCCCCGCCCGCTGGGTGTCGCGCGACCGGCAGGAGGACGCGGCGCTGCTGGGCCTGCCGGTGATCACCCCGACCGAGGTGATCGCGACGCACCTGCTCGAGACGATCAAGGAAAACTTCGCCCGCCTCTTCTCGCGCCGCGCGCTGCGCAAGCTGCTGGAGGAGTTCGTGACCGTCTCCGACATCTCGCGCGCCGAGGCGAACCGGCGCATCCTGGACGAGTTCATCCCCGACAAGGTGACCCCCGACCTGCTGCAGCAGGTGCTGCGGCTGCTCCTCGAAGAACGCGTCTCGGTGCGCAACCTGCCGCTGATCCTCGAGGCGATCGCCGAGGCGCGGCCCGTGTTCAACGCGCCCGAGCCGATCGCCGAGCATGTCCGCCGCCGCCTCGGCTTCCAGCTGGTCTCGGAGGTCGCCGAGGCCGACGGCGCGGTGCCGCTGATCCAGCTGCGCCCGGAGTGGGAGCGCCTGTTCCAGGAGCACGAGACCGGCGACGGCGAGGGCTATGACGTCGCCCTGCCCCCCTCGGAATTCAACCGCTTCGCCAACGCGGTGGCCGAGAAGGTCGCCGCGGCGGCGGCCGAGGGGCGCTACCCCGCCGTCGTCGCCTCGGCCCGCCGCCGCCGCTTCGTGCGCACCGTGCTGGCGGCCAAGGGGGTGCGCAACCCGGTCCTCTCGTTCGAGGAGATCGGCAGCCGGGTGAAGCCCGCCATCGTCGGGGCCGCCTGATGGGCGAGATCTCGGAGGCCCTGCTGCGCCTCGCGCGCTTCGGCGACGCGCCGATCTGGGCGGCGATCCTGGTCTTCGCCCGGGTCGGCGCCGCGGCCTTCCTGATTCCCGGCTTCTCCAACCGGATGATCCCGCAGCGGGTGCGCCTGGTGGGTGCGCTGGCGCTGACCGTGCTGGTGGCCCCCGCGGCCTGGCCGCATGTCTCGGCCCTGCCGCTCGAAGGGGCGGCGATCACCACGCTGGGCGGGTTCCTCGCCGCCGAATCCATCGTCGGGCTGATGATCGGGATCGGGCTGCGGCTGATGATCATGGCGCTTCAGCTCGCCGGTTCCATCGCCGCGCAGTCGACCTCGGTCGCGCAGATCTTCGGCGCCGGGGTCACGCCCGACCCGATGCCCGCCATCGGCAACATGCTGGTGCTCGCCGCCCTCGCGCTGGCCTTCAGCCAGGGGCTGCACGTCAAGGCGGTGGTGGCGATGGTGCGCAGCTATGACATCGCGCCCGCGGGCGTGCTGCCCGGCGCGCCCGAGGCCGCCGCCTGGGGGCTTGAACGGGCGTCGAGCGCCTTCGCCCTCGCCTTCTCGCTCTCGGCCCCGTTCGTCGCCGCGGCCTTCGCCTACAACGTCGCGCTCGGCGCCATCAACCGGGCCATGCCGCAGCTGATGGTGGCCTTCGTCGGCGCCCCCGCGATCACCGCGGGCGCGCTGCTGCTGCTGGCCGTGTCGGGTCCGCACATCCTGCTGTTCTGGGCCGACGTGATGACCGACGCGCTGGCCGATCCGCTGGGGCCCGCGCCATGAGCCAGGGCGGACAGGACGAAGCGGCCGAGAAATCACATGAGCCGACGCCGCAGAAGCTGCAGGAGGCGCGGCGCAAGGGCGACGTCGCCAAGTCCGCGGATCTCGGCGCCGCGGCGGCCTACCTGGGGATGCTCGCCGCCGTCTACGGGATGGGCGAGGACGCGATCCGCGGGCTGGCCGAGGGGCTGACCATCTTCCTCTCCGGCCCCGATCTGCTCGAGGGGCGGATCATCGGCCAGGGCGGCGCGGGGCTGTCCGCCTCGATCATCGGCAAGGCCCTCGCGCCGCTGACGCCGCTGTTCCTGATCCCGGCGCTGGCCGTCATCGCCGCCTACGTGGCCCAGAACGCGGTCGCGCCGTCGCTGACCAAGATCGAGCCGAAGCTGAACCGCCTCAGCCTGATCGCCAACGCCAAGAACAAGTTCGGGCCGACCGGCCTGGTCGAATTCCTGAAGACCTTCATCAAGATGACCGCGGTGACCATCGCGCTGTCGATCTACCTCTCGGCCGAATCCGACCATTTCGCGGGCATGTTCGCGGCCCCCGCCCGCGCCGTGCCGGGCGAGATCATGAAGATCGGCGCCGGGCTGCTCGCCGTCATCTGCGTGATCGCCGCCGCCGTCGGCGCGGGCGACGCCGTCTGGCAGAACTTCAACCACAGGCGCAAGCTGCGGATGTCGGACCAGGAGATGAAGGACGAGATCAAGAAATCCGAGGGCGACCCCTACATGAAGGGCGAGCGCCAGCGCCGCGGGCGCGAGATCGCGACCAACCGCATGATCGCCGAGGTGCCCAATGCCGACGTGGTGATCGTGAACCCCGAACACTACGCGGTCGCGCTGAAATGGTCCCGCGACCGCAAGCGCGCCCCGATCTGCATCGCCAAGGGGGTGGACGAGGTCGCCGCCCGGATCCGCGAGGCGGCGATCGAGGCGGGGGTGCCGATCCACCGCGACCCGCCCTGCGCCCGCGCCCTCCACGCCGATGTCGAGGTGGGCGAGGAGATCCGCCCCGACCACTACGCCGCCGTCGCCGCCGCGATCCGCTTCGCCGACGCGATCCGCGCCAAGGCCCGTTCGAAAGGCTGGTGAGCCGATGCCGCCCCCCTCCCTCAAGGCGCTCAGGGCGCTGCAATCCCTCGCCGACCTGCGCTGGCAGCAGGAACGCCGCCGCCTCGCCGAGGCGCAGGCCGTCACCGGCGCGCGCCAGGCCGCGGTCGACGCGCTCGGCGCCAGGCGCGAGGCGGAGCGGGACGCGATCCGGGACGGGACCCCGAACCTCCAGCTCGCCGCCGCCGCCGCCCGGTTCGAGGGCTGGGCGAAGTCGCGCAACCGCACCCTGCTGGCCGCGACGCGGCAGGCCGAGGAGGCCGAGCAGCTGGCCCGCGACCGCGCGGCCGAGGAATTCGGCCGCCTGCGCGCGCTCGAACATGTCGCGAAACGCGCGAAGCGGGAGGCCGACCGCCTGCGCCGCGCCGCGCAGGAGCGCGACGGCCAACCCGAGAGCTGAGGCGGGGTGCAGGGCGGGCCGGATGCGCAGGCGCCCCCGCAGGGGGCGGCGGCGCGATGGGCCGCGCAAGCCCCCGCCCGTTGACGCCGCGCGCCGGGAGGCGCCACCCTGCGCGCATGACCGACATGCCCACACCCCAGGACCGCGCCCGGGCCGAGGCCGAGGCCGAAACCCCCGGCGGCTGGACCGGCGGCTGCTTCTGCGGCGCCGTGCGCTACGCCGTCTCGCCGCCCGGACGCTTCGCCCAGTCCTGCCATTGCTCGCGCTGCCGCAAGGCGTTCTCCGGCGCCGGCTCCGCCATCGCCTTCATCGCCCCGGACGCGCTGCGCTGGACGGCGGGCGAGGCGCTGCTCACCCGCTACGGGCCGCGGCCGGACGAGGGGCTCGCCTTCTGCAGCCGCTGCGGCTCCACGCTGGCCGGGTATCACCACGGCGAAGCCGTTTGCGTCACGCTCGGCACGCTGGACGGCGATCCCGGCATCGGGATCGCGCGGCACATCTTCTGCGCCTCGAAAGCGTCATGGGATGAGATCGGGGGCGGCGCGCCCCGGTTCGCGGAGGGGCCGGATTAACCCTCGGCCGCGGCCCGCGCCTCGAGCACGTCGAAGGGAACCCCCGGCTCGGTCTTGGCGTTGCGGATCACCAAGGAGGTCTTCACCGAGGCCACCTTGGGGGCCGCCGTCAGCTGCTCGGTCAGGAAGCTCTGGAAGCTCGACAGGTCCGGCGCGACGCATTTCAGGATGAAGTCGATCTCGCCGTTCAGCATGTGGCACTCGCGGACCAGCGGCCAGCTGCGGGCCAGCGCCTCGAAGGCCGACAGGTCGACCTCGGCCTGGCTCGACAGCCCGACCATCGCGAAGACGGTCACCTCGAAGCCCAGCTCGCGCGCATTGACGCGGGCGTGGTAGCCCTCGATATAGCCCGTCTCCTCCAGCGTGCGCACCCGGCGCAGGCAGGGCGGGGCCGAGATGCCGACGCGGCGCGACAGCTCGACGTTGGTCATGCGGCCGTCGGCCTGCAGCTCCGCCAGGATCTTGCGGTCGATCGGGTCGAGCTTGGAGCCGGCCATGAGAGCGTGAAGCCTCCGCGACGAAAACGGGTCTTGAAATGGAACCCCGCCGCGGGCCACGCCGGGCGGACCCGTTTCTTCTAGATGCGCCCTCGGCGGGTTTCAAGGAAATATTATTGCGCGAGCGCGCAAGATGTGGAAATCGAACCGTCATGATCCCCCTTGCGCCCCCCAAGCTGATCCGCGTCGTCACCGACGGCCGCCCGGGCAACGAGAACCCGGCCCTAGGCCTGGCCGAGGCGCTCGCCGCGCGGACCGGCGCGACGGTCGAGACGGCGCGCATCACCCTGCGTCCCGGCCTCTCGGCCCTGCCCGCGGCGATCTGGGCGCGCAGGCTGGGGCCGGGCTGGCCGTTCTCGGGCCTCTCGCGCGGGGCCGAGGGGCTGCGCGACCCGGCCGACCTGGTGATCGGCGCCGGGCGGCGCAGCGCGCCGATCGTGGCGGCCCTGCGCGGGCCGGGCCGCGCGGCGATCCAGCTGATGAACCCGCAGATGCCGCTGGCGCGCTTCGACGCGGTGATCGCGCCCGAACATGACGGGCTGCGCGGGGCCAACGTGATGTCCTCGCTGGGCTCGCTCACCCGCCTCTCGGCCGCGAGGACCGCCGCGGCCGCCGCCGCCCTGCCCCCGGAATGGCGGCCCGAGGGCCCGACCCTCGCCGCCATGATCGGCGGGCCCAGCGGGGCGGCGACGTTCACCGACGCCGAGGCGGAGGCGCTCCTCTCCGCCCTCGCCCGCGCCCGGGCGCAGGGCTTCGCGCCGCTGCTGATCCCCTCGCGCCGCACGCCCCCCGCGCTGATCGACCGCCTGAAAGCCGCGTTCCCCGACGCGCCGATCCACACCGGGGACGGCCCGAACCCCTATCCCGGCGTGCTCGGCGTCGCCGCGGCCGCGCTGGTCACCGCCGACAGCGTCAACATGTGCTCCGAGGCCGCCTCCACCGGCCTGCCCCTCTTCATCCTCCCCGTCCCCGGCCTGTCGCCCAAGCTGCAACGGTTCCACGCGGCCCTCGCGGCCCGCACCGGCGCCCGCGCGCCCGACGATTTCACCGCCGCCTGGACCTATCCGCCGCTGGACGAGGCGGGGCGGATCGCGGACGCCCTCCTCGCCCGCGCGTGATCGCCCCCTTTCGGCCCGGCCCCGCGCGGCCTATATCTGCGCGCCGAGCGCCGCCCTGAAATTCCCCGGAGACCGACCATGTCCGAGCCCCGCCACACCCGCGTCCTCATCATCGGCTCCGGCCCCGCCGGCTACACCGCCGGCATCTACGCCTCGCGCGCCATGCTCAAGCCCGTGCTGATCCGCGGGATGCAGCCCGGCGGCCAGCTGACCATCACCACCGAGGTCGAGAACTGGCCCGGTGATGTCGAGGTGCAGGGCCCGGCGCTGATGGAGCGGATGGAGGCCCATGCCAAGGCGATGGAGGCCGAGGTGGTGGACGACATCGTCACCTCGCTCGACCTCTCGAAACGGCCCTTCACGGCGACCACCGACAGCGGCCAGGCCTGGACCGCCGACGCGGTGATCCTGGCGACCGGCGCCCAGGCCCGCTGGCTGGGCCTGCCCTCCGAGCAGAAATTCCAGGGCTTCGGCGTCTCGGCCTGCGCCACCTGCGACGGGTTCTTCTATCGCGGCAAGCCGATCGTCGTGGTCGGCGGCGGCAACACCGCGGTGGAGGAGGCGCTGTTCCTCACCAACTTCGCCTCCAAGGTCACGCTCGTGCATCGCCGCGACAGCCTGCGCGCCGAGAAGATCCTGCAGAACCGCCTGATGAAGAACCCGAAGGTGGAGATCGTCTGGAACCACGCCGTCGACGAGGTGCTGGGCGCCGAGGACCCGATGGGCGTCACCGGCGTGCGGGTGAAGGATGTGAACACCGGCGCCACGCAGGACATCCCCTGCGACGGCTTCTTCGTCGCCATCGGCCACGCGCCCGCGTCCGAGCTGGTCAAGGACCAGCTTGAGACCCATCACGGCGGCTATGTGAAGGTGCAGCCCGGGACCACCGCGACCTCGATCCCCGGCGTCTTCGCCGCGGGCGACGTGACCGACCATGTCTACCGCCAGGCCGTCACCTCGGCCGGGATGGGCTGCATGGCGGCGCTGGACGTGGAACGGTTCCTGGCGGCCGAGGAGGACGCCGCCGAAGCGGCGGAATGAAACGCGGGGCGCGGGCGGCTCAGGCCGCCTGCGCCGCCAGCAGGATCCCCACGGCGGCGGAGATCGCGACGCCGAGGGGGTACTGCTTCTCCTCGGGGTTCAGCGACACCCAGTGCGGGCTGCGCCCCGACTTGCGCCATCCATAGCGCAGCGCTTTCATCGCGGCGAAGAGCAGCACCAGCCCGAGGCAGAGCAGCATCAGCGCCAGCGTGCGCCATTCGGGCGGGATGAAGGGCGCGGCGGCGGCGGCGAGCTTCATGTCCCCGCCGCCCATGCCCGCGAACACCGCCAGCGCCAGCCCCACGGCCAGCACCACCAGCGCCTGCACGACGCGCACCAGCGCCTCGTCCGGCGCCAGGAACAGCGGCGCCCAGACGACGAACAGCCCGATCAGCGCGAAATGCACCTCGTCCGGGATCTCCATCCGCTTCAGGTCGGTCAGCGCCGCCCAGGCCAGCGGCCCGAGCGCCAGCAGCGCGACCCAGGGCGCGGCGGCGGCGTCCAGGAACGGCACGCCCGTCAGCCCTTCGCGGCCTTAAGCGCGGCGAGCTTGTCCGCCGCCGGGCCCCAGTGGCGCGGATGCGTTTCGACCGAGCGTTCGAGCAGGTTGATCGCCACCTCCCGGTCGCCCTGGCGCAGGGCGACCATGGCCACGTTGTGCAGCAGGATCGCGCGCTCCTCCTCGGTCAGCGCCAGCACCGGCAGGGTGTAGCGGCGGCGCAGCGCGAAGGAGAGGGCGAGGTTGTTCTTCGCCTCGAACAGCGTCGCGTCATGGTCGAGCGCGTCGCGGAACGCGGTCTCGGCCGCCGGGTAATCGCCGCGGGCCAGCAGCGACACGCCGATATTGTTGAGGATCGGCGCCGGGTTCGGGGCCATCTGGCGCGCCATCTCGTAATGCACGTCGGCGGCGGGCCAGTCCTGGCGCTGGTCGGCGATCATCCCGCGCAGCTGCTGTTCGCGCATGCTGGTGAACCCGGCGGGCAGCGCGTTCAGCGCCGCCTCGGCCTTGTCCCAGTCGTTCAGCCGCGCCTGCGAGGCGGCGAGCAGGACCCGCCCCTCGGAGGTGATCGCGCCGTCCGCGGCCAGCCCGTCGAACACCTGCACCGCCTCGGCGTTCTGGCGGTCGCGGACCAGCGCGCGGGCATAGCCCTGGCGCAGGCTGACATTGGTCGGATCGCGCCCCAGCGCGCGGCGGAAATAGTCCACCGAGGCGGCGCTGTCGGCGAGGGTCAGCATCACCTCGCTCAGGTTGTTCTCGGTCACGGGGTCGAGCTGCACGCTCCCCGGCCCGTCGCCCGGGCCCGCGGGGTCGGCCCCGACGCCGCCCGGCTGTTCGCAGGCGGCGAGAGCGAGCAGGGCCGCGAACAGGGCGGCGCCGCGGGCGGGGGCGGGTGCGAATCGGGTCATTGGTCGCCTTCGTCCTCGGTCAGCGTGTATCGGTTCGCGCCGGCGGCGGTGACGGGGCGCAGGGCGCGCCCGTACCGCTCGGCGTCGATCTCCTGCGCCAGGCGCAGGAAATCGAGGTTGCGCGCCACTTCCCGCGCCAGGCGGGTGTCGGCGGCGGCGGGGTCGCGCGCGATCAGCCGCGCCGCGATGCGCAGCTCGCGCTCGGCATCCGCATAGAGGCGCGCCTCGTGCAGCAGCACCCCGAGATTGTTGCGGATCATCGGGTCTTCGGGCCAGCGCTGCGCGGCCTTTTCCAGCACCCTTCGGGCCTGTCCGTAGCGGCCGAGTCCGCGCAGGGCGGCGACGGTCCCGAGGATGTTGCGCCGCTCGACCCCGCGCTGCACCAGGTCGCGGCGATAGGCGGTCAGCGCCGGGTCGTATTCGCGCTGGCGCAGCAGCCCGGCGGCGACGTCGGCCCAGCCGAGGCCGGGCGGCAGCGGCGCGTCGAGCGCGGGGTGGCGGCGCATGCCGGGGGAGAAGACGGGCCGCGGCTCGAATGTCGCGGGGAGCGCGGCCTGCGCGCCCTCGGCGACGGGTCCGTCCCCGAGCGCGACGGCGGCGAGCGCCTCGGCGGTCCCGGCGACGGGGCTGGCGAGGGGCGCAGGGGCGGGGGACTCCGGGGCCGCGGCGGGCGCGGCGTCGGCCGCCTGCGGGTCGGCGGGTGCGGCCTCGGCGACCTGGGCGTCGGCGGGCGGCGCGCCTGCGGGCGCGGCGGCATCCGGCGCGGGGGCCTCGATCCGCGCGCCGGTGGCGGCGTCGTACCGCTCCTCGGTCACGGTCAGCGGCGCGACGGTGCGCGGCGCATCGCCCCCGGCCGCGGCGGCGCCCGCGGTCGGCGCCCCGGGGGACGCCGCGCGGGCCTGCGCGTCGGCGCCGAGCGGGACGGTGGCCTCCGAGACCTGCATCGGCGAGACGAGCCGCGGCGCGTCGGCATCGACGTCGCCCGCCTCGGCGGCGCGGCGCCCGGCTTTCTCCAGCGCCCGGCGCAGCGCGGCCCGGGGATCGTCGGGGATGGGCGGGGCGTCGGCGCCCGGCGCGGCCGCCTGCGTCGCCTCGGCGGCAGGCTGCGCCGGGACCGCCGCCGCCTGCGCTTCCGGGACCGCCGAGAACGGCGCCGGGTCGGCATCGCTGACGGTATAGCCGAGGGCGGCGTAGCGGCGGGCGAGCTCCGCGGGAGACGCGGTGAGCCAGTCCTGCTCGGTCGCCGCCCCGGCCGCCGCCGCAGCCGCGGGCGGCGCCTCGGCGGGCGGAGACGCGCCGGTTCCGGCGGCGAGGCCCGGGGCCCCGCCCCCGACCGGCTGGCACCCGGCGAGGGCCAGCGCGGCGACGGCGCCGAGCGCCGCCGCGGCGGGGCGGCGGCGACCCATCAGAAGCCCGACAGGGTGTTGACGATGTCGACCAGAGACGGGCCGATCAGGATCAGCAGCAGCGGCGGCACCGTGAAGAACATGGTCCCGAGCGTCAGCTTGGTCGGCAGCACGTTCGCCTTCTCCTCGGCCCGCATGACGCGCTTGTCGCGCATCTCGGCCGCGTAGACGCGCAGCGCCTCGGCCACCGACGTACCGAAGCTGGCCGACTGCACCAGCACGGTGACGAAGGAGGACACGTCGTTCACCCCCGCCCGCTGGGCGAAGTCGCGCAGCACCGTGGCGCGGTCCTTGCCCGCGCGCATCTCGTTGGAGACGATCTGGAATTCCTCGGCCAGCACCGGGTGGGCGTGGCGGATCTCGCTCGAGACGCGCATCAGCGACTGGTCCAGCGACTGGCCCGCCTCGACGCAGATCAGCATCAGGTCGAGCGCGTCGGGGAAGCCGTTGGTGATCTCCTGCTGGCGCTCCTGCTGGCGGCGGGCGACCCAGTAGGTGGGGATGTAGTAGCCCGCGGCGATGCCGAGGCCGCAGATCATCATGAACTTGGAGCTGGCCGTCGGCACCCCGGTCAGCGTCAGGTACAGGAAGCACAGGATCAGCAGCACCAGCGCGCCGCCGGCGCGGGCGAGGTTGTACATCCGCACCGCGCGGCGGCCGCGATAGCCCGCCTGCATCAGCTTCAGGCGCGCGGCGCCGAATTCCTTCTCGTCCTTCGGCTCCAGCGCCGCGGCGATGCTGTCGAGGCGGCCGGGCCCGGATTCGGTGCGCAGCGCGCGGCCCGTCGGCTGGCCCTGCCCCGAGCGCATGGCCCGCAGGTCGGCGACCGGGCTGGCCAGCCGCTCCAGCGGGTCCTTGCGGCGCGAGAGCAGCAGCGGCAGCGCGGCGGCGAGCACGATCACCGCCAGCGCCGCGAAGGCGTAGAGCGGGCCGAGCGGGCCGAAGGCCGTCTCCAGCCATTCGAAGCCCCGGTCGGCGAAGGCCTGCACCGCCTCGCCGAAGGTGGCGGGCGGCGGCGGCGGGGCCGCGGCCTCGGCCGCCGGGGGCGGCGTGACCGTGATGGCGGGCGCGGGGGCGCCGCCCGAGGCCGGGGCGCCGGGCGCGAGGCCCTGGCCCGGGGCGGGGGCGCCGCCCGGAAGCGGCGCGGCGGGCGCCTGCGGCGCGGCGGGGGCCGTCTGTGCGGCTGCGGAAGAGACCATGGAGCCGGCTCAGACCTTGATGTTGACCATGATGCGCATGAAGATGACGTTGATCACCAGCATGATCGCCACGGCGATGACGGCGGGCACGAACATCGGGTGGTCGACCACCCCGTCATAGTAGTTCGGCCGGATCACCTGCACGACCGCGAGGGCGAGCAGCGGGAAGATCGACAGGAACATCCCCGACCAGCGCGCCTCGGCGGTGATCGCGTTGATCTTGCGGAACAGCTTGAAGCGGCCGCGGACGACCGAGGACAGGCCCTCGAGGATCTCGGCCAGGTTGCCGCCCGACTGGGCCTGGATCATCACCGCCACGGCGAGGAAGCGCAGGTCCTGCACCGGCACCCGCTCGGCCATCGCCTCGAGGCTGTCGGTCACGTCCATGCCGAAGGTGGTCTCGTCCGCGATGATGCCGAATTCCGACCCGATCGGGTCCGGCATCTCCGAGGCCACGATGGCGATGGCCGAGGAAAACGGGTGGCCGACGCGCAGCGAGCGCACCATCAGCTCCACCGCGTCGGGCAGCTGTTCCTCGAACAGCGCGACGCGCTTTTTCGCGAGGCCCCGCAGCCAGGTGAACAGCACGCCGTAGCCCATGACCAGCGAGATCACGATCCGCACCTCGAGCGCGGCCGAGGTGAACATGGTCATCGCCACGAAGGCGATGGCCGAGCACAGGATCATGATCAGCGTCAGCACGGTCGGCGACCAGGGCAGGTTCGCATGGGCCGCCTTTTCGAACAGCGGCGACATGATCGGGACCGAGGACAGGCCGAGGTGCTGCTCGTGCTCTTTCCTCAGCTGGGTCAGAACCTCTTCCGCGTCGGCGCCCTTTTCGAGGAGCGCGAGGCGGCGGTTGACCTTGCTGTCGAGGGTCGCGGACTTGCCGAAGGCCAGCAGGTACAGGCCCTTCACCACCAGCAGCACGCCGATGAAGATGATGACGAAGATAAGCGGCTCGAACGTCATGGCTCAGGTCATCCTGCGGTTGGGCGAATAGATGTCGGCCGGCAGGTCATAGCCCCACTGCTTGAACCGCTCGGAATAGGCGCTGCGGATGCCGGTGGCGGCGAAATGGCCGATGATCTTGCCATCCTCGGTCACGCCCTCGCGCACGAAGCGGAACACCTCGTGCATCGCCACGACCTCGCCCTCCATCCCGGTGATCTCGGAGATCGAGACCATGCGGCGGGTGCCGTCCGAGAGGCGCGAGACCTGGACGATGACGTTGACCGCCGAGGCGATCTGCGCGCGGGTGGCGCGCAGGGGCAGCTCGAACCCCGCCATCAGCATCATGTTCTCGATGCGGCCCACGGCGTCGCGCGGGTTGTTGGCGTGGATGGTGGTCATCGAGCCTTCGTGGCCGGTGTTCATCGCCTGCAGCATGTCCATGACCTCGGCGCCGCGGGTCTCGCCCACGATGATGCGGTCGGGACGCATGCGCAGCGCGTTGCGCAGCAGGGTGGACTGGCTGACCTCGCCCTTGCCCTCGACGTTCGGGGGGCGGGATTCCATCCGCGCGATATGGGTCTGCTGAAGCTGAAGCTCGGCCGTGTCCTCGATCGTCGCGATGCGGTCGTAATTGTCGATGAAGGACGAGATGGCGTTGAGCGTGGTGGTCTTGCCCGAGCCCGTACCGCCGGAGACCAGCACGTTGAGGCGGGTGGCGACGGCGGCCTGCAGGTAGGCGGCCATTTCCTCGGTGAAGGCGCCGAATTTCAGAAGCTTGTCGATCGACAGCTTCTCCTTGGCGAATTTGCGGATCGAGAGGAGCGAGCCGTCCACGGCGCAGGGCGGGACCAGCGCGTTGACGCGGCTGCCGTCCTTGAGGCGGGCGTCCACCCAGGGCTGGGATTCGTCGACGCGGCGGCCGACCGCGGACACGATCTTGTCGATGACGCGCAGGAGGTGCTTCTCGTCCTTGAAGCGCACGTCGGTCAGCTGCAGCTTGCCCGCGCGCTCCACGAAGACCTGGTTGGGGCCGTTCACCAGGATATCCGAGACGGTGTCGTCCTTCAGCAGCGGTTCGAGCGGGCCGAGGCCGGTGACCTCGTCCATCAGCTCGCTGGTCAGCGTCTCCGCCTCGGCGGCCGACAGGACCACGCCCATGTCGCGCAGGCCCTCGCGGGCGATGGCGGCGATCTCGCGGCGCAGCTCGGCCTCCGGCACCCGGTCGATGACGGCGAGGTTCAGCGTCTCGAGCAGGCGGCGGTGCAGGTCGACCTTGATGTTCAGAAGCCGGTTGCGGCGCTTGGCCTCGCGGACGGCTTCGGCCTCGTCCACCGTGGGTTCAGGCGCGGCGGAGCGCACCAGCTTGGGCGAGGGCGGCGGGGCGTCGGGCTCCAGCGCCGGGGGCGGCGGGGCCTTCAGCGCGTCCTTGCCGGAAGCGGGCTTCTGGTACTTGCGGAACATGTAAGACCCCCTTCCTCAGGCGTTCAAAGTTCGGCGGAGCGGCGCTCGGCGGCCGCGTCCTTCATCGACTGGGCGACCTTGCGGATCTCCTTGCGCAGGGCGTTGCCGCGGCTGAAGACCTCGAGCGGCTGGCCATGGTCGCAGGCCTGCAGCACCTGCTTGCCGCCGTCGGGCAGCATCACCGCGAACTCGATCCCGAGGCTTTCGGCCATCCGCTTCATGCGGCCCCGGCCGGTGACGTCGGTGAAGCCGGGCGAATGGTTCATCACGAACTCGAGCTTCTCGAGCGGCAGGTCCTCGGACTTGAGGATGCGCAGGAAGCGCAGGGTGTTCTGGGCGCTGCGCATGTCCATCTGGGTCAGGCAGAAGAAGGTCTCGGCCTTGGACAGCACGGTCTCGGTCCAGGTGGTCAGCGTGTGCGGCAGGTCGACGATGACGAAGTCGAAGGCGGCCGTGGCGGCGTCGAGCAGCGCGGCCAGCTCGTCCGAGGTCACCGCGTCGATGGGCAGCGCGTCGGTCGGCGAGGTCATGACATGCATGCGCCGGTCATAGAGGGTGAAGGCGCCGGCCATCGTCTCGCGGTCGATGCCGTCCGAGGTGCCGGCGCTGGCCAGCAGCTCCATCAGGCTCTCCTGCCGGGGCAGGTCGAGATAGGTGGCGACCGAGCCGAACTGGAAGTCGAGGTCGATCAGGGCGACGCGCATGTGGTCGCCCTTGGTCAGCAGCGCCAGCTCCCACGCCAGGTTGACGGCGAAGCAGGTGCCGCCGGCGCCGCCGGACATGGAGTAGACGGGCAGGACCATGCCGCGGCGGCCCGGGCCGCGCCCGCCGCCCGAGACGGCGCCGCCCCCGGCGCCGCGTTCGCGCAGGCGCTGGATCGACTGGACCAGCTCGCCCGGCGGGGCGGGATAGGGCAGGAAGTCATCGGCCCCCGCGCGCATCAGGGTGTGCATGGCGGCGGGGCCCGCTTCCTTGACCAGCAGGATCACGGGGATGCGGGCGGCGCGCCCGGCGCCGATGACGGCGGCGAAGCCGGCGATTCGGTCGGGGTCGGAGCTGTCGACGCAGACGATGACGTGGCCGAGGGCGGACTGCGCCCCGTCGGAGATCATGGAGATGGCGGCGTCCGGCTTCACGACGGACCAGACGCCGTCGCCGCATTCAGCGTCGAGATCAGCCGGAAGCGCGTCGAACGTCGCGAAATCGTCGGCGACGACGATCGCTTCAACGGGTTTCGACCTCAGTCTCGGAAGCTGCATGACATGCACCTCGGTTCAGCGGACGCCGTCCGCAACGGCATGCGAACGATAGGAAACGCAGGGTCGACATCGCGCCGCCGATGTCGACCGGTCCATGACGCACCCGCGAAGATGATATGGAGTGGGGCGCCGGTCAATTGGACATGAATAAGCGCTGGGGACCAACGACAGGTGAACGGCCCGCCCCTTGCGCGAAAGGGCCGCGCCCCCGGGCGGGGGCGCGGCCCGGTCAGGCTCAGCCGCCGACGCGCGCCGCGCCGGCGCCCTCGGTCCGGTCGCCGATATAGCGCCGGTAGGCCGCGGCCGCGCGGCGGCCGTTCATGCCCGGCCCGCTGAAGCCGCGCTCGAACCCGGCGACATTGGTCACCGTGCGGCGGTTGCGGCGCTCGCGCTCGTCGGTCTCGACCAGCAGCTCCCGCTCGCCGCGGCTTTCCACGGCGTCGAGGCGGGTGCGCGCGACGCCCTTCTTGCCGAGATAGGCGACGACGGCGCGGGCGCGGCGCAGGCCGATCCGGCTGTTGTAGCCATCGGGGCCCACGGCGTCGGCATGGCCGATGACGCGCATGCGCACCGAGGGGTTCAGCTGCAGCCACTGGGCCTGGAGGTCGAGCACCCGGCGGGCTTCGGCGTCGAGGCGCGCGCTGTCGAAGTCGAAGGTGACCGTGTCGGGCGTCGAGGCGCGGAACCGGGCCTGGGTCGCGATCATCTTCTGGCTGTTATAGCCGTTCGCGGCCTGGGCGATGAAGTTGGCGGACTGGACCTCGCTGCCCGCCATGGACTGCAGACCGGCGCGTTCGGCGCAGCCCGAGAGGGCGAGGGCGCAGGCGGCGAGAGCGGGAAAGAGGATACGCATCTTCACTGGTCTCACTCCATCACGTAGCCGTAGGCGCCCTGGAAGTTCTGCCCGGCGACGTCCATGTCGCGCTCGGAACCCTGGAGACGGTTGAACAGGAACAGGTCCGCCTCGTTCGGGATCTTCACCCGGTCGATCGGCGCGGCCAGCGCGTCGGCGGTGGTCGGCGACACGATATGGGCGCTGACGATCAGCACCAGTTCGGTCTGGTTCGAGGTATAGCCCGAGGAGCGGAACAGCGAGCCGAGCACCGGCACGTCGCCGACCCACGGCACCTTGGAGGCGTTGTCGCGGAAGTCGTCCTGGAGCAGGCCGGCGATGGCGAAGCTCTGGCCGTCCTTCAGCTCGACCGTGGTCTTGGCGCGGCGCACCGACAGGCCGCGGAACACGATGCCGTTATTGGGCGAGGTGACGGCGGCGCTGTCGTCGAGCGCCGAGGATTCGGCCTCGAGCTGCAGGTTGATCAGCCCGTCGTCGAGCACGGTCGGCGTGAAGCCGAGCGAGACGCCGAAGTTCTTGTACTCCACCGTCGTGGTGGTGGCGCCGTTGGTGGTGGCGCTGCTGACCGGGATCGGGAACTCGCCGCCCGCCAGGAAGGTGGCGGCGTCGCCCGAAAGGGTGACGAGGGTCGGCTCGGCCAGGATGCGGGCCAGGTTCTCGGACTGCAGCGCCTCGATCAGCACCGAGGCGGCGAAGCCGCTGGTGGACCAGCCGAGGGAGATGCCGGTGTTGTTGCCGACCACGCCGCCGCCGCCGATCGCTGTGCCGGTCAGGTTGCCGCTGTTGAACCCGAGGCTCCAGGTGAAGCCGAGCGACTTGGAGGCGCTGCGCTGCACCTCGGCGAAGCGGACCTTCATCATCACCTGCTGCGAGCCGCCGACCGTCATCATGTTGGACACGCGGCCCGGCAGGAAGCGGTTGGCCAGTTCCATCGCGGTCTGGATACGCCCGGCGCTGGACAGCGCGCCGGACAGCACGAGGCCGTCGGCGGCGGTGCGCGTCTCGATGCGCTCGCCCGGGAGGATCTGCGCGAACAGGTCCTTGAGCTCGCTCAGGTCGGGGGTCACCTTGATGGTGACGTTGGCGATCAGGCGGCCGTTCTCACCCAGGAGGGTCAGCGTGGTGCGGCCGGACTGCTTGCCGAGAATATAGATGGACGTGTTGGACACCGCGCCCACGTCGGCGATGCCGGGGTTCGCGACCGAGACCTCGGTGAAGGGCTGGATCGCCTCGAGGACCACCGCGCGGTTGGTCTCCACCGAAATGTCCTGGGTCGCGGCGCCCCGGGCCATTCGCAAAACGCCGTCCTGGGCGCGCGCGGCGCCTCCGGACATCATGGTCGCCGCGATTGCGGCGGCGACGCAAAGAATACGCAACAGAGTCATTGCTTGCTCCCCGACCTCCTCCGGTGGCGGGCGCCGAGGGGGCGCGCCGCAGCGGAGTTGGAGCGTGCCCCGGCGGTCCCTGCATGGCAAGCCCGGCGCGGATCGCAAGCCCTTAGACTTTCAGGAAAACGAGAGCGAGGGGGGCATTTGCGCCACAGTCTCGGGCGCGGTGTTCATGGGGCCTTCAGAGACGAACGCCCGCCGCGGGAAAGCGGCGGGCGGGGGCGTTCCCGGGGGGCGCGCGGGCCGGGTCGAATCGCCCCCCGGCGGGAGGCGGTCGATTCGGATCAGCGCTCGCCCTCGACCTGCTGGGTGCGGACCTGGTTGTTCTTGCGCACGCGCACGGTGGGGGCGGCCTTCGGGGCCTCGCGCACCGGGGCGTATTCGCCGAGAAGCTCCTGGCGGGACAGCGATTCGCCGCTGTAGACGTCCGAGCTGTCGAAGCCGCGCAGGGCGATGGTCAGCTTGCCCACGTTGCTGGCGAGGGTGAGCTGCTTGAGCTCGTCGGGCAGCACGCCGATGGTCACGGTGCTGGCGATGCGGGCGCGGATCCGGTCGACATCGGTGTCCTGGTCGACGGCGATCACCTCGACGTTCTGCAGCAGGAAGTAGGTGATCAGCCCCTCGTAGCGGTCATTGACCGTGAGGATGATGTCGATGCGGGTGCCGGGCAGGATGAAGCCGCCGACCGAGCTCGAGGCGTTCACCGGCAGGGTGTAGGCGAGCATCCCGCGGGGCAGCAGCGCGGCCACGGTGGCCTTTTCGCCGAAGCCGGAGACCTTCTGCGGCAGCAGCGGTTCGTGCGTTTCCATCCGGCGCAGGGCGTAGCGCAGCTTGCCGTCCTCAGGGACCACGTCCTCGAGCGAGGTGAAGGCGCCCTGGGGGACGGAATCGGCGGGCCACTTGATCATGCGCACGGATTCGGGGCCGATCTGTTCGCCGTAGGACAGCTGGCGCTTGGCCACGGCGACGTTGACGGTCGGCACGCGGATGACTTCGGGCTTCTGGTCCCGCAGGGCCGATTCCGCGCTCTTGAACTGTCCGTACATGTACCAGACGGCGCCGCCGGACAGGACCAGGCCGGCGATGAGCACGATAAGAGCGAAAAGACGCATCGAATGACCCCTGGATGAACGAAGAACCGCCCCTCGCTGGGCAGGAGGGGCGGTTCGAAATGCAACGCGCTCGTCAGAGCGTCAAGTGAAAGCGCCGCCCGCGTATACAGCGGGCCGCTGCGATCAGCCGCCGGACTTGGACTTGGCCGAGACGTTCGAGAAGGACAGCTCGTCGTTGATCGAGGAGATCATCTCGGTGATGCCGCCGTCGAGCGCGGAGATGGCGCCGATGGACAGGATCACGACGGCCGCGGTCAGGACGACCCAGTCGACGGTGACGGCGCCGGTTTTCTCGGCGAAGGCGGTGCGAATCTTGGTGATGATGCTCATTTCGGTTTCCCTCCGAACACAGCCGTTCACGGAGCAGGTGAGCGGCGAAGATGACCCAACGTTGGGTCGGACACGTCAGCCGTAAGGCATCGAAGCGAGGGGGTCGCCCAGCGCATCGTGTCGTCACCATGCCGGAACGCCCCCGGCCTTTCAACGATTCGATGCGGAAAAACCGACCTTTTCTCCGGGGCCTCTTGAGCGGACGAAAACTTTTAGTTTCGACCAACCGCGTCAAGCGGGGACGCGACCGGCGTTTTGCCGATCACAAGATGAATAGATCAGGAACGACTCGCGCCGCGCCCTGCGACAGATGTTCAGAATTGCCAGACGGACGAGGCATGCTTGATGAGCTCGTCGTTGATCTCGCCCACCATCGATTGCGATCCGTTGTAGATCGGTTCGATGATCAGCAGGAAGATGATGATGACGCCCGCCGTAAGCACCACGAAGTCCGCGGTGACGGCGCCGTCCTGTTGTTGCATCGGCCGCACGAGCGACCGGATATGGCTCATCAGCATGTTTGAACGCCCGTATTGAAACTGAACACGGAAAAGGTACGCAGGGTGACAGGATACCCGACTCGGCGCGTCGCCGGAAGGCGCCGCGGTTCATATACACACTCCGACAGCATGGCCAAACTATGAACATTCCGGGCGCCGCCTGCTTCATCCTCGCCCTCGCGGCCCTTTCGGGGGCCGCGCCGCCGGTTCAGGCGGCCGGCCTGCCGACCATCGGGGGACATGAACCGCGACTTTATCGCACGGTCAAGCCGCCCCGGCGCGGAAGCGGGCGAATCGTTCTGCCGACGATTTCCGAAGAAGACCCGGCCGCGGGCGGCGCATCCCTGCCCGGCTTCGTCGACCGGCCGCGGGGCGGGGCCGGGGCGGCGCGCTGGTTCTGGTCCGCCGCCGACCCGGCGCGCGGGGCGGCCGACCCGGGGCGGATGGCGCGGCTGCTCGACGACCTTTCGGACCAGTTCGGCCGCCTCGCCGGACCCGGCGCGGCGCGGGACGCGGCGCGGCGGGTGATGGCCGATCACGGCCCCGCCCTGCGCCAGGCCGCGCGCGAGGAGGGGCTGTCGCCCGCGCTCCTGCTCGCCGTCATCGCCGTCGAATCGGGCGGCCGCCCGACGGCGGTCAGCCCGAAGGGCGCGCAGGGGCTGATGCAGCTGATGCCCGCCACGGCCGCGCGCTTCGGCGTGACGGATGCGCTGAGCCCGGCGCAGAACATCGCCGGGGGCGCGAAGTACCTCAACTGGCTGCTGGAGCGGTTCGACGAGGACGCGCTGCTGGCCCTGGCCGCCTACAATGCCGGGGAAGGCGCGGTGGACCGCCATGACGGCGCGCCCCCCTATGCCGAGACGCGGGCCTATGTGCCGAAGGTGCTGGCCTGGTTCGGCGCGCTGCGCCCGCTCTGCGCCGCGCCGCCCGAGGGGCCGCGCGCGGCCTGCGAGCTGGGGCCCTTCGCGCCGGGCGACTCCAGCCCCGCGCCGGTGTCGCCGGACGGGTGAAACGGGGGCGAACGAAAAGGGGCGCCCCGAGGAGCGCCCCTTTCCCGTGCCGCAAGGGCGCCGGTCACTCGACCAGCGTCGCCTCGGTCACCGCCTTCACGTCCTCGAGGGTCACGCCGTCGGCGAGCTCGACGACCTTGATCCCGCCCTCGACCACGTCGAAGACGCCGAGCCCGGTGATGATGCGGTCCACCACGGCCTTGCCGGTCAGCGGCAGGGTGCATTCCTTCAGCAGCTTGGATTCGCCCTTCTTGTTGGCGTGATCCATGATCACCACCACGCGCTCCACGCCCGCCACCAGGTCCATGGCGCCGCCCATGCCCTTCACGAGCTTCTTGGGGATCATCCAGTTCGCAAGGTCGCCGTTCTCGGCGACTTCCATGGCGCCGAGGATGGCCATGTTGATCTTGCCGCCGCGGATCATTCCGAAGGACTGCGAGGACGAGAAGTAGGAGGTGCGGTCGAGCTCGGTGATCGTCTGCTTGCCGGCGTTGATCAGGTCGGCGTCGATCGTCTCCTCGGTCGGGAACGGGCCCATGCCGAGCATCCCGTTCTCCGACTGAAGGGTCACGTCGACGCCTTCGGGGATGTAGTTGGACACCAGGGTCGGGATGCCGATCCCGAGGTTCACGTACATGCCGTCCTGCAGCTCCTGCGCGGCGCGGGCGGCCATCTGGTTGCGGTCCCAGGGCATGATGATGCCTCCTTCATTGGGGTCGGGCGCGCGCGTCGGCGCTGCGGCCCGGAAACGGATGGATCAGGACGCGCCGGATCAGGACGCGAGCGTCCGCTTCTCGATGCGCTTCTCGAAATCGGCCTTCACGATGCGGTTCACGAAGATCCCCGGCAGGTGGATGTGATCGGGGTCGAGGCTGCCGGTCGGCACGATCTCCTCGACCTCCACCACCGCGATCTTGCCGCAGGTGATGGCGTCCGGGTTGAAGTTGCGCGCGGTCTTGCGGAACACGAGGTTGCCCGCCTCATCCGCCTTCCAGGCCTTG
Source organism: Rhodovulum sp. DZ06 (assembly GCF_050586345.1). Classification (NCBI taxonomy): domain Bacteria; kingdom Pseudomonadati; phylum Pseudomonadota; class Alphaproteobacteria; order Rhodobacterales; family Paracoccaceae; genus Rhodovulum; species Rhodovulum sp. DZ06. The sequence goes on along the minus strand of NZ_JBOCEF010000021.1, from coordinate 19,816 downwards.
CCGATGGCCAGGTCCGCGAAGATCCCTTCCTCGAGCAGGTATTCCTCGCCGCGGAAGGTCTTCGTCTCCTTCCCCTCGGCGATCACCGTGCCGACGCCGGTCTTGGTGTAGAAGCCAGCGATCCCGGCGCCGCCGGCGCGCATCCGCTCGGCCAGCGTGCCCTGCGGGGCGAATTCCAGTTCCAGCTCGCCCGACAGGTACTGCTGCATGAAGGTGTCGTTCTCCCCGACATAGGAGGAGATCATCTTCTTCACCTGGCGGGTCTGCAGCAGCAGCCCGAGGCCGAAATCATCGACGCCCGCGTTGTTCGACGCGACGGTGAGGTTCTTGACCCCGCTGTCGCGGATCGCGGCGATCAGGTTCTCGGGGATGCCGCACAGGCCGAAGCCGCCGGCGGCGATCAGCATGTCGTCGGTCAGGATGCCGTCAAGCGCCTCGGCGGCGCTGGAGTAGACCTTGTTGGCCATGGGATATGGGCCCTCCTCATGATGCCGCCGCCTGCGCAGGCCCCGGGTCGGGGGCGCCGCCGCGGCTTCCGTCTGCCGCCTTTCGTCTTGGGACGGACGCCGTGTCATGTCAACGCGCACCCGCGCTGCGCCGCGAAAAGCCGCGCGACTCGCCCGAAATTGAACGCCCCGCGCGCAGTCGCCCCGCCGAATTCGGCCGCCGCCGTGAATTCCCGTTCCGCACTGCGACACCAGGCGCAAGACATTTTTCACGCTTTTTCGCCCAAGCCGCGGCGCCGAGGCGCGCGGCGGCCATTGCCCCTTAACCCCGCCGGGGCTACCCATGGGACGACGCTGAAAAGCAGGGAGGCGCAGCGCAATGCAGCTCAAGGATCCGTCGCTTCTGATCGGACAGGCCTATGTGAACGGCGAATGGATCGCCGCCGATTCCGGCAAGGAGTTCCCGGTGACCAACCCGGCCACCGGCGACGTGGTCGCCGAGGTCGCCGATTGCGGCGAGGCCGAGACGCGCCGCGCCATCGAGGCGGCCTATGCCGCGCAGAAATCCTATGCCCGCCTGACCGCCGCCGACCGGCAGTCGATGCTGATGTCGCTCTACAACGAGATGGTCGAGAACATCGACGATCTCGCCACCATCCTGACGCTGGAGATGGGCAAGCCCTGGGCCGAGGCGCGCGGCGAGATCATGTACGGCGCCAGCTTCATCAAGTGGTACGCCGAGGAAGCGCCGCGCATCTATGGCGACACCATCCCGGCCCCGGCGCCGGACAAGCGGCTGGTGGTCCTGAAACAGCCCATCGGCGTGGTCGCCTGCATCACGCCCTGGAACTTCCCCAACGCCATGATCACCCGCAAGATCGGCCCGGCCCTCGCCACCGGCTGCACCGTGGTGGTCAAACCGGCCAAGCAGACCCCCCTCTCGGCCTTCGCGCTGGCCGTGCTCGCCGAACGCGCGGGCTTTCCCGAGGGCGTGATCAACGTGGTCTGCGGGTCGTCCGCGTCGAAGATCGGGACCGAGATGTGCACCAACGACAAGGTGCGCAAGCTGACCTTCACCGGCTCGACCGAGGTCGGGCGCACGCTGATGCAGCAGTGCTCCCACGACATCAAGAAGCTGGGGCTGGAGCTTGGGGGCAACGCGCCCTTCATCGTGTTCGACGACGCCGATCTCGACGCGGCGGTCGCGGGCGCGCTGGGGTCCAAGTTCCGCAACGCGGGCCAGACCTGCATCTGCGCCAACCGCATCTACGTGCAGGCCGGCGTCTATGACGAATTCGCCGAGAAGCTGGCCGCCAAGGTCGGCGAGCTGGCCGTCGGGGACCCGTTCGGCGGGAACACCGCCATTGGCCCGCTGATCGACGAGGCCGGCCGCGCCAAGGCGCAGGAGCATGTCGACGACGCCCTCGCCAAGGGCGCGCAGATCGAGTTCGGCGGCTTCAAGCACGCGCTCGGCGGCACCTTCTTCACCCCGACCGTGCTGACCGGCGTGACGCAGGAGATGAAGGTCGCGAAGGAAGAGACCTTCGGCCCCGTCGCCCCGCTGTTCAGGTTCGAGACCGAGGACGAGGTGATCGGCTACGCCAACGACACCGAGTTCGGGCTGGCCTCGTATTTCTACAGCCGCGACATCGGCCGCTGCTGGCGCGTGGCCGAGGCGCTGGAATACGGCATCGTCGGGATCAATGACGGGCTGCCGTCCAACGCGGCGGCGCCCTTCGGCGGCTGGAAGCAGTCGGGCCTGGGGCGCGAGGGCTCCAAGTACGGCGCCGACGATTTCCTCGAGATCAAGTACCTGAGCATGGGCGGCATCGGCTGACCCGCCGAAGCCCGCGCGACAAGGCGCCCGCCGCGAGAGGATCGCGGCGGGCGTTTTGTTTGGGTCGGCGGGGAGGTCAGAGCGGCAGCGCCGTCAGTTTCCCGACGAAGCCCAAGATCTGGCCCATGGTCTCCAGCGCCTTGGAGACGGCGACGACGGCCTGCTTGATCTTCGCCACGTCCTTGGCGTTCTTCGCGATGTCGTCATTCGCCGCCTTGAGCTTGTCGCGCAGCGGCCCGAGCTTGTCCTCGTGCTTCTTCAGGCGCTGCAGACGCGCTCGGTCATAGGCGGCGACGGCGAGCTGCAACTGGCCGAAGAGCGCATCGGACTCCGGCGATCCCGCTTCCGCAATGGCATGCGCGGCGCCGATCTCGGCGAGGCTGCGCTCGAATTCCTCGAGCGTCGTCAGACTGGTCCCGGCGGCGCCGGCAGGTGGGGTCGTCATGGTTCAATCCCTTTCTTTCAGAGCGCAGGACGCGCCTTGCGGAACGCCTCCACGAGTTCGAGAAGCGCTTCGGCGTCGGCCTTGATGGCCGCGACATCGCGCACCCCGCCCTTCGCAAACTCCTCGTGCCGCTTGAGCAGGTCGCCGAGCTGCTTGGCGACCTTGTCGTACTGCTTGAGCAGAACGGCCTGGGCCTCCTGGTCTCGATACTTCGCGTACTCGATGAAATTCGCCCGCAACGCCGGATCTTTCGCAATCACGGCGCCCGGGTTCTTCACCGCCCCGACGCCGGCCAGCGCGGTCATTTCGACAGCAAGCGGAGAGGAATCCGCCAGGCCTTCCTCGTAAAGGGCGCGCACCAGGTTGCTGCGCGCGGAGGCGGAGGCGCGCATCGACGACACCATCGCCGCCCGCTCCAGCGCGACGAAGTTGATGAGTTCCGGCAGAACCGCGACGAACACGTCGTTGCTCGCCTTCAACGCCTTGGCCTGCTGCGCCTGCACCAGGAGCCCCAGCGCGCTGTTCACCGCGCCAAGCAGCGCGTCATCCTCGTCGACCTTCTTCAGTTCCGGCAGCCCCTTGTCGTAAAGCGGCTCCGCCGCGACGCGAAGCGCCTCGTACTGGGTCAGCAGGCCCGCGATGGACTCGGAGACGTCCTCGCGGGCGTTCAGATTGGCGAGCGCATCGAACGCGGCATAGGCCTTCACCAGCCGGCCATACGCCTGCTCACGCTCCTCCAGGGCCTTGGTGACCTGCTTGCTCTCGCTCGGAACGACGCCAAGCGTCTGACCGTTCTTCAGCAACGTCTGCGTGTTGTAGTAGATACGGATGGACTTGTGCGCGCCGGTCGCGGTCTGCGCCTGCGCAAGCAGCGCCTCAGAGGCCGCGACGCCCGCATCGCCCACCTTCTGCGCCGATTGGATGGTCTGCGCCCCACACCCCGCAAGCGCCGCGCACAGCACGGCGGCGACGATCGATCGTTTCATGGCGAACCTCCTGTTCCCCGCTTCACAGAGAGGTCAGGATTGCGACTCGTGCGGGCACGCTCATGATGCAAAAGGCCTATGCACCGGCGTTCTCGTCGAAATGATTGGACCCCGCACCCCGGAACGCCGCATGACCGACACCCTCTCCCCCGAAGACCGCCGCCGCGCGATGAAGGCCGTGAAGGGCGCGAACACTTCGCCCGAGCTGCGCCTGCGCCGGGCGCTGCACGCGCGGGGCTTCCGGTTTCGCCTGCACCGGCGGGACCTGCCCGGCACGCCCGACATCGTGCTGCCGGGGCGCGGGGCCGCGGTGTTCGTGCATGGCTGCTTCTGGCACCGCCATCCCGGGTGCCCGCGGGCCACCACGCCCGCCACGCGGCAGGACTACTGGCTGCCGAAATTCGCCCGCAACGAGGCCCGCGACGCCGAGGCCTGCGCCGCGCTGGCGGCGGGCGGCTGGCGCGTCGCAACGGTGTGGGAATGCGCGCTGACCGTGCGCCGGACCGATGCGACCGCCGACGCGCTCGCCGCCTGGCTGCGCGGCGACGGCGCGGCGCTCGAGCTGCCCGCGGCCCCGTTCCCGCCACGCGCGCATTGATCCCGGCCGCCTCCCGTGGCTCAATCCTGCGCATGCGCCCGTTCCGACATGCCCTGGCGACCCTCGCCCTGCTCTGCGCCCCCCTCGCCGCCCCGGCGCAGGAGACGCAGATCGAAGTGGACGTGGAACTCCTGCTGGCGGTCGACATCTCCCGCTCGATGGACCTGGAAGAGCTTCGGATCCAGCGCGCCGGCTACATCGCGGCGCTGCGCGACCCGCGGGTCCACGCGGCGATCACCCGCGGCCAGCTGGGGCGCGTGGCGCTGAGCTATGTCGAATGGGCCGGCGCCGGAAAGCGCGAGCAGGTGGCGAAATGGACCCTGGTCGACGGGGCCGAGGCGGCGGTGTCCTTCGCGGAATCGCTGACCTTCGCGCCGATCCAGGCGGCGACGGGCACCTCGATCTCGGACATCCTGCGCTGGGGCGCCGCCGACATGGACCGCAACGGGTTCCGCGGGCTGCGCCGGGTGATCGACGTCTCGGGCGACGGGCCGAACAACACCGGCCCCGCCGTCACCGCCATGCGCGACCGGGCGGTGGCGCAGGGCATCGCCATCAACGGGCTGCCGCTGATGATGAAGGCCTATGACGGGCCGTTCTCGCTGCGCGATCTCGACGTCTATTACGAGGATTGCGTGATCGGCGGGCACAACGCCTTCGTCCTGCCGGTCTGGGACATGGAGGATTTCGCCGAGACGATCCGGCGCAAGCTGATCCTCGAGATCGCGAACCTCGCCCCCCCGCAGCCGCCGCGGGTGATCCCCGCGCAGCTCGGCCTCGGGGCGCTGAACCCGCCGCAGCCGCGGGTCGACTGCCTGATCGGCGAGAAACTGCGCGAACGCTGGATGCGCGAGGGCGGCTGGGAGTGGTAGCTCACCCCTCCTCCCCGTGGTCGGTCTTGTCCCAGAAGGCCGGGGCCAGCGCCGCCTCCAGCGTCGCCTTCACCGCCGAGACGGACCCGAGCGGGAAGTAGAGCGGCAGGCCCAGCACCGCCCGCATCAGCCCCTTGCGCCCCGACAGCTTCACCGCCAGCGCGGCCGAGCCCACCGCCGCGATCTGCCCCAGCGCCAGCGCGCCGAACAGCACCGCGCCGAACGCGCCCTGGAACCAGTCCGCCTCCCACGGGGCGCCGACGAACAGCCACCACAGCCAAACGGTCCAGAACAGCGGCAGCCCCAGGAAGGCCGCCGCCGACCCGAGGAAATGCGCCTGGAACCCGAGGAACCCGCGCAGCCCGAGGTCCCGCGCCAGCCGCACGGGGCGGCGCATATGCGCCAGCCAGGTCATCAGGTAGCCCTTCTGCCAGCGCGAGCGTTGCCGGATCCACGCCAGGGGCCGCTTCGTCGCCGCCTCGCGCGTTTCCGAATCCACCAGCCCCGTGACATAGCCCGCGCGCGCCAGGCGGATGCCCAGGTCCGCGTCCTCGGTCACGTTATGCGCGTCCCAGGCCCCGATCCGCTCCAGCGCCCAGCGGCGGAAGAACACGGACGTGCCGCCGAGCGGGATCGGGAAGCCCATCCGCACCATCCCCGGCAGCACCAGCGTGAACCAGGTGACGTATTCCACCGCGAAGCTGCGCGCGATCCAGCCGTCCTGCAGGTTGTGGAAGGCCAGCCGCGCCTGCACGCAGGCCAGCCGCCCGGAGCCCTGCGCGAAAGCCTCGGCCACCTTGCGCAGCTGGTCCGGCTCGGGCCGGTCCTCGGCGTCGTAGATGCCGACGATCTCCCCCGTGCAGAAATCGAGCGCGTGGTTCAGCGCCCGCGGCTTGGTCTTCGGCCCGCCCTCGGGCGTGATCACGACCTTGAGCCACGGCGGCAGCGGCACGGCGTCGAGCGCGGCGAGGGTCTCCCCATCCTCCGGCTCCAGCGCGAACACCGCTTCGAGCTTCTCGGGCGGGTGCTCAAGCTTCGCCAGCGCCTGCACCAGCGGCGCGACCATCCCCGGTTCGCGGTAGAGGGGGATCAGCAGCGAGATCCGCGGCAGCGTCGCGGCGGCGGCGGCGGAGCGCGGCAGCGCCCGGTCCGGGTCGCGCAGCGCGCAGGCGGGGGGCCGCGGGGCGCCGCCGAGCGCCGAGGCGCAGACCGCGATCCGCAGGCACAGGTTCACCAGGTTGAACAGCAGCGCGGCCCCGAACAGCGCCGGCAGCGCCACCCCCGGCGCCAGCAGCAGCGCGGCGGCGGCCCCGGCCAGCCCGGCGCCGACCATGGCGCGGGCGGCAGGGGCGGTCAGGGCCTCGGCGCTCAGCGCCCTTGGCGTACGGCGGCGGGCGCGCAGGGCCCGCCGCTCGGGATGCGCGATCTGCAGGAACCGGTCGAACCCGGCCCGGGACGTGGCGGCGATGCCCGGCTCGGCCCCTTTCGGCAGGCGGAAGGCCCGGCGCAGCGGCCCCATCCGGGCGGGCAGCGCATCCGGGTCGGCGGCGACCAGCAGCAGCGTTCCATCCGCGTCGCGCCAGGGCACGGCGCGGAACCGCAGCGCGGCGTCGAGCAGGTGCGGCGGGAAATCGGCGGGGTCCGGCGGGTCGCGCTCCAGGTCCACGAAGGGCAGGCCGAGCTGTTCGGCCACCGCCAGCGCGACGGCGCCTTCCTCGGCATGGCCATGGGCGGTGAGAATCTCGCCGAGCCGCGCGCGGCCCGGGCCCTGGGCGGCCTGGCGGCGCAGGCTGGCGGCCAGCGCGGCGTGGTCGACCTCGCCCCGCGCCAGCAGGATCTCGCCGATTCGGCGCCTGGGCGCGGAGGGGTCCCCATACACGCCCCGCCCCGCGCGCGGGACCGCCGGGCGGGGCGCAACGCTCCGCACCGCGGCGACGTGTCCGCCGCCCGCGCTATCCCTGGGCCTGTCGCCCGACACCGAATCCTCCGCACCTTGATCGCCGGAGCGACAGGGTGCGGGGATCTAGTTACCGATGGATTAACTTAAAATCCGCGCCTTCAGACCATCGAGGCGACGAAGCGCTCGAACAGGTAGAAGCTGTCCTGCGGGCCGGGGCTCGCCTCGGGGTGATGCTGCACCGAGAAGACCGGGCGCCCTTCCATGGCGATGCCGCAATTGGACCCGTCGAACAGCGAGACATGGGTCTCGATCACGCCCTCGGGCAGGGTCTGCGCATCCACCGCGAAGCCATGGTTCATGGAGGTGATCTCGACCTTGCCGGTCGCCAGCTCCTTCACCGGGTGGTTCGCGCCGTGATGGCCGTGGGACATCTTGACGGTCTTGGCGCCGAGCGCGAGGGCCAGCATCTGGTGGCCGAGGCAGATGCCGAACACCGGGATGTTCGCCGCGAGCACGCCCTTGATCATCGGCACGGCGTATTCGCCGGTCGCCGCGGGATCGCCGGGGCCGTTCGAGAGGAACACGCCCTCGGGGTTCAGGGCCAGCACCTCTTCCGCCGTCGCGGTGGCGGGCAGCACGGTGACGTCCGCGCCGGCCGAGGCGAGGCAGCGCAGGATGTTGCGCTTGGCGCCGAAATCGACCGCCACGACGCGCCGCCCAGGGGTCTCGCGCTTCGGATAGCCGTCGGGCCAGGCCCAGCGCATCTCGTCCCAGCGATAGGACTGGGTGCAGGAGACTTCCTTGGCCAGGTCCAGCCCCTCGAGGCCCGCGAAGGCGCGGGCCTTCTCGATCAGCGCGGGCACGTCGAAATTCCCGTCCTCGCGGTATTCCACGGCGCAATGCGGCGCGCCGTTCATGCGGATCGCGCGGGTCAGCCGCCGGGTGTCGATGCCGCCGATGGCGATCCGGCCCTTGCGGGCGAGCCATTCGGACAGCGTCTCGGCCGAGCGCCAGTTCGACGGCTCGGTCGGGTCCCATTTCACCACCATCCCAAGGGCGACCGGGTCGGCGGTCTCGTCATCCTCGGCATTGGCGCCGGTATTGCCGATATGGGGGAAGGTGAAGGTCACCACCTGGCCCGCATAGGACGGGTCGGTCATGATCTCCTGGTAGCCGGTCATGGCCGTGTTGAAGCACAGTTCGCCGGAGGCGACGCCCTCGGCGCCGAAGCCGCGGCCCATGAACACGGTGCCGTCGGCAAGCGCGAGGCAGGCGGTCGGGCGGGCGGACGCGATCCCCGTGGGCGGGGTGGCGGCGGCCTTGGTCTGGGCGTCGGACATGCGCGCGGCTCCTGACTGGCGGATATGAGGGGGGCCTTGAGGCCGCGGCAACCTAGTGAGCGGCGCGGCGCGGGTCAAGCGCGCTGTCTGCCTGCAAATTAACCATGCACGATCAAAAACTTGCCGCAATTAACGGATCGTTGGCGACTCAGTGCGCTTTATGTATGGTCGCCGGACGTGCCCCCTGCGGGGCCCTGCACAGGAAGGCTACATGCGTAACCGCATCAAGGCCGCGCTCGAGGATGCGCTTGAAAGCGACGACCGAACCCGGGTCGCCACGTTGCGCCTCATCTGCGCCGCCATCAAGGACCGGGACATGGCCGCCCGGGGGGCCGATGACGGGCCCGACTGCATGACGGACCCCGAGCTCGTCCAGATCCTCTCCCAGATGATTTCGCAGCGCGAGGAAAGCGCCCAGCGGTACGAGGAATCGGGCCGCATCGAGGACGCGCGCCGCGAGCACGAGGAAATCGAGGTGATCCGGGAGTTCCTGCCCCGCCCGCTCTCCGAGGAGGAGGCGCGCAAGGCCATTTCCGAGGCGATCGCCGAGACCAAGGCGAAGTCGATCCGCGACATGGGCGCGGTGATGGGCACGCTGAAGTCGCGCTATCGCGGGCGGATGGACTTTTGCAAGGCGGGGGCGGAGATCCGCAGCGCCCTGGGCTGAGGCCCCGGCGCGGACCTCCCGCCCGGCGCGCCCCCGCGAACGCCCCAAAGGAAACATGTCGACGCCGCGCCCGGCTTTCCCCGGGCGCGGCGTCCGCTTTTGCGCGCGCCATGCGCGGCCCGCCCCGGCGCCGCACGCGCCCGGCCGCGGCCGCCGCGCCGGCGCCCGGCCCGCCGCGGGCGCAGCCGCCGGGGCGCGGCCCGCTCAGCCCGCCGCGGCCCGCTTCGGGCGGCGCGCGCCCCGGGCGGCCGCGGCCAGCCGGCGCACGCCGTCATGGCCCGGGCGCTCGGCCTCGAGCGCATCGGCGGCGGCGAGGGCCGCCTCCGCGTCCCCGGCCCGCAGCAGCAGGCGCCCGCGCAGCAGCCGCAGCCGCAGCGCCCCGTCCTCGGTCGCCTCGCGCGCCGCCTCCTCCAGCGCCGCGGCGGCGGCGCGGCAGCTATCGGTCGGCGCGGCGCGGGCCCCGAGCAGCGCCTCCGCCCAGGCCCGGGCCAGCCCCGGCGCCGCGGGCCACAGCGCGGCGGCGCGGGCGAAGGCGGGCCAGGCCTCCTCCTCGCGCCCCTCGGCCAGCGCGAGGCGCGCGGCCAGGCCCGCGATCTCCGCCTCCTTCCAGCACAGCGCGTCATGGGTGACGGCCATCAGCGCGGCCGCGTCGGCGGGCGGGTCGGCCTCGCGCGGCCAGCGCGGGGGCGGGGGGAACAGCGTCTCCCGCTCCGGCAACCACTCGGCCCGCAGCGCCTCGTTCGCCTTCTCGAACATCGCCATGAACCGCGCGGCGGCGGCGCGGGCGGGCCGGGCGCCGCCGCCCGCATGGCGCTCGGCCAGCCGCCCGATATCGATCCGCTCGCCCGCGCCGCGGCCGTAACGGTCGGGCGCGATCTCGGCCAGCCGCGCCAGCCAGGACTGCATTTCCGGGCGCAGCGCCCGGTTCCGCCGCGGCGGGCGCGCCAGCCCGTCGGTCGCCCCGAGGCCCATCGCCGCGAAGGCGTCCTCGACGATGTCGCCGCCGACCAGCTCGCCGCGCGCGAAGATCCGCAGCGTGATCGCGTCGCGCCCGAAAGCCGCCTTCGCCTCCTTCATCACGCGCGCATAGCGGAAGGCCCGGCGCGGGTTGGCCGGGAACACCGGCGCCTCGGCATCCGCCTTGCCGTCCCGCGCCCGGGTGCTGGCGATCGAGACCGCGAACTCGTCCTGCCGCCGGATCCAGGCGAAGACCTCCAGCCGCCCGGCCTGTTCGGCGGCGAAGTTGCGCAGCGCCTCCAGCATCGGGGGGCCGTCCGGCAGGCTCCAGAAAAACTCCGAGGACAGCGCCAGCGTGTCGGGCGGGGGCCGCCCCTCGGCCGCCGCCTCGGCCAGCGCGGCGCGCAGTTCCTGCGCATAGGCCGCGCGCAGGACGTCCCAGAGCGCGGCGCGATCCGCCGTCCCCGTCGCCTCCAGCGCCGCCGAAAGTTGCGGCGAGGGGCCGGGATGCAGCGCGGCTGCGAGGCGCACGTGGCTGCGCCCGCCGAAACAGGCGGGGTAGAGAATCCCCCGGGCGCGCAGGACCCGCCGGTTGGCCGCGAGGACGTCCTGCAGCGAGGTGGTGCCGGTCTTGGGCGCGCCGATATGGATCAGGCAACGGGCGAAACGGTGCATGCGCGTATCTGAGCCAAGCAGGGTTTAGAGGTGGTTAACCACCCCCGCGCCGCCACCCCTGTGACCTTGCCGCAGCAGGACGGGCGCCGCGCGCAGGCCCCACGGGCGCGTGTCTTGCCCGGATTCCGCCCCCCGCGGTAGATTGTCGCCATGCTGCGCCGCACCATCCCCGCCCTGATCCTCGCCGCCGTCGCGGCCGCCCTGCCCGGCGGCGCGCGGGCGCAGGCGTCCGGCTGCGCGGACCCGTCGGGGGCGGTGGAGGCGGCGACGGCGTTCTCCGCCCTCTCGCCCGCCGAATCGGAGCTGGCCGAGGAGCGTTTCGGCGCCGAGTTCGCCGAGGCCCGCGCCCGCGGCCGGGACCCCGGGGCGCTGTTCGCCTTCGCGCGCTGCGAGTTGAACGGCATCGCCCCGCCCGAGCTGGTCGCGGTCGGCCGCGCCCCGGCCACCTGCGCCGGGACCGGCGCCGGGGGGCCCTGCGGGCTGTGGGTGCTGTCGCGCACCGAGGAGGGCTGGCTGCAGATCCTGGAGACGGTGGGCGCGCCGCGCCTCGCCGCCTCGTCCACCCGCGGCTGGACCGACATCCTGGCCGGCGCCGGGCCGCGCCCGACCGTCTTCAAGTTCGACGGCGACGTCTACGCGTCCGACCTCGGCGACGACGCGGTGACGCTGGACGGGCTCGAGGAATACGGCGCCGCGCTGGACGGCGCGCTGCAGGTGGTGTGGTTCGGCCTCGGCGACGACATCCCCGAGGCGGCGGGCCGCGTGTTCCTGTGGTTCTGGGAACATGCCGCGGTGACCGAGGATGGCGGGCTGCAGGCGCTGCCGGACGAATTCCGCGTCGGCCTTGCGCCGATCATCCCCGACGCGGCCCCGGCGGTGGCGATCCAGGGAACCTCGGCCCGGTTCTGCTCGGCCGAGGGCTGCGCGCACTGGATCTACCGGCCCTCGGGCGACTCGGCCGCGCCGCGGCTGGCGGCGAAGTTCCGGGCCTTCGACCTGAACCTCGCCGATTCGGGGGCGTTCGGGCACCGCGACCTGGTGGTGAACGGCATCGCCGGCCCGCAGGTCTGGCGCCATGACGGGACCGGCTACGTGCACTCGCCCGTCACCCGCCCGGTGCGCCCGGGCGAGGCGGCGGCGCTGGAGGACTGAGGCCCCCGGCGCCGCGCGGGCCCGGTCAGACCTCGCGGAACATGTCCGCCTGGGGGTCGAGCGCGTGCAGCTTGCCCGAGCCGATGTCCATCCACGCGCCATGGAGCGAGACGAGACCGTCGCGCACCGCCTCGGCCACGAAGGGAAAGCCCATCAGGTTCTCGAGCGAATGGCGCACGCCGTGCTGCTCGAGCGTCTCGAGCTTCTGCTCGCGGCTGCCGCCCTGTTCGGCGACCTTCTCATAGGCGGGGCGCAGGATGTCCATCCAGCGGCCGACGAAGCTGTCGCCCTCGTCCAGCTCCGGCGCGGCGCCCGAGCACATGTCATGGCAGGCGGCGACGCCGCCGCAGCCCGAATGGCCGACGACGACGATATGCGCCACTTTCAGCGCCCGGACGGCGTATTCGATCGCCGCCGAGGTGCCGTGGTGGTTGTGGTCGGGCGAGTAGGGCGGGATCAGGTTGGCGACGTTGCGCACGACGAACAGGTCGCCCGGCTCGGCGCCGAACATGGCGACGGCGTCGACGCGGCTGTCGCAGCAGCTGATGATCATCGAGCGGGGGCGCTGGCCGTCCTGCGCGAGGCGGGCGTACCAGGTGGCGTTCTCGGCGAAGCGGTTGACGCGCCAGGCGCGGTACCGGTCGGCCAGATAGGACGGCAGGGCTGCGCCGCTGGGCTTGGCGGCGGCTTTGATGTCGTCGGACCCGGTCATTCTGGGCGCTCCCCTCGTTCGTTGCAGACCGGGGAGACTAGGTATGTCGCAGCGCAGCGCGGGGCAAGCCTTTCCGAAGCCGCGCGTCGACCCGCCCGCCCGTGGGACCGCTTCGCCCGCGCGGCGCGGCGGGCGGGGCGCGGGCGAGGACGGGCGCTAGAGGAACCGCTGCGCGATGCGGTGGACGGCGCGATTGCGGCTGAGGAACCGGCCGAGCGGGTTCTTCACGAAGAAATTCGACATGAAGGCCATGACGCCCATGATCCGGTGCTCCCGCGCCTGGCGCACCCAGGGCGGCTCTGCCGCGGCGGGCACGTCGCCGGGCCGGTGGCCGGAGGCATGGCCCGGGATGTGGTAATTCTCGTTCGGGCCGTTGGCGTTGAGGAAAGCGGCGATCTCGGCCCCGAAGCGGTTGAAATAGTCGGCGTGCTTGGCGGCGATCTTCTCGTAGTTCACCTCCCACAATCCCCGTTTCGAGCGGAAGATCGAGGCGTCGCGGATGCGGTAGCGGAAGAGGGGCGCGGGCAGCATCGCCCCGCGCAGCCCCGCGGCCATCAGAGAGATCACCGATTCCCAGTCGTCGAGGAACATGCGCAGGGAGGGGTCGTGGCGCCCGGCCTCGAGGAAGGCGGCGCGCCAGTACACCAGGCCCTGGCAGTTGGTCATGTTGAAGATCAGCTGGCTCGGCGGCTCGGGGTTCCAGGTGGACCAGACGCGGATCGTCTCGCCGCTCTCGTCCCGGAAATCCTCGTTCCAGCAGCCGACGAAGGCGAGGTTGTCATAGCCTTCGAGCACCGCGACGGCACGGCGGTAATAGTCGGGCTGCACCACGTCGTCGGCGTCGAGCAGCGCCATCAGCGCGCCGCTCGCCGCCTCGGCGCCGCGGTTGCGGGCGGCGGCGACGCCGCGGTTGGGCCCGCGCAGCAGCTGCAGGGTGCGGCCGGGAGGCCAGTTCTCCGCCTCCCGCTCGATCCGCGCGAGGGCGTCGAGGCTGGCCGGGTCGGTCGAGCCGTCGTCGACCAGCACCACCTCGATCTCGGGCCAGTCGGCGCAGAGCACGCTGACCAGCGTCTCGTCGATGTATTTTCCCATGTTGTAGAAGGGGATGACGACCGACAGCCGCCCCTCGGCCCCGCGTTCGCGCAGGGGGCGCACGTCGCGGGCGGGCCCGGCGATGAAGGGGAACAGGCGGCGGGGGGCGTTGCGGGCCTGGAGCTCCTCGACCAGCTCGGCCTTCTGCGCCAGCACGGCCGCGGGATCGCAGGCGGCGCGCACCGCCTCGCGCGCGGCGCGGCCCATGGCGGCGCGGGCCTCCGGCGGCATCTCGGCGGCGCGGCGCAGGGCGGCGACGCCCGCCTGCGCGTCCGAGAGGTCGGCGGTGATGGCGGACACCCCGTTCTCGACGATCTCGAGATGCCCGCCCTGGTCATGCAGGATCGTCACCCGGCCCGCGGCCATGCTCTCGAGCGCCGAATAGGGGAAATTGTCGAACAGCGACGGGTGGACCTGGGCGATGGCGTCCGCGGTCTCCACGTCGATGCGCACGCGCGGGACGGGCCCCGGCAGGCGCAGGCGGCCCGCGGCGATCTCCCGGGCGTAGCGGTCCTCCAGGTGCGCGCGCATCGAGCGGCCGGCGGCGGCGAAATCGGTGTCGCCGCCATAGAGGGTCAGCGGCGCGTCCAGCCCCTGCGCCCAGGCGTCCCGGAACAGGGCCGGCAGCCGCTCCGCCCCCTTCCAGTAGGCGAGGCGCGAGGCCATGAAGAACCCGCCCTTCGGCGGCGCATCGGCCTGGATCGGCCCCGCGGGGACGGCCATCGGGTTGCGGATCACCTGGGCGCCGAGGGGCTTGCCGAGATCCGCCTCGATCCGGTCGACCAGCGCGCGGCTGGGGCTGACCACCGCGTCGGCGGCGAGCAGGCTGAATTTCTCCATCACCCCCTGCCAGTAGACGGGCAGGCGGTGGGTCGGCTGGTCGTTGAGCCGGTCGATCAGGTAGGTCGGCGTGTGCGCCAGCGTGATGACCGGCGTGTCGGCGAAGGCCGGGTCGCCCGTCAGCCGCCGTTGCAGCAGCATGTAGCCGATGCCGAACCCGTCCGGGACCTCGACCGCGTCGAACGGCCCGTGATCGCGGATGATCCGCGCCGCGCGGTCGGCGAAATCGACCGAGACCGCGGGCCAGTGCCCGAACCAGTCGTATTCGCGCCGCGTCCCCGCGGCGAAGCGGTGGACCTGCACCCCGGGCAGGAATTCCTTGCGCCCCGCGCGGTGCGGCGCGTCGAGCGCGAGCACGTGCACCTCGTCCCCCCGTGCGCTGTGCGCCGCGCAGACCTGGGCCATGTAGGTGGACAGGCCGCCGCCGAAGCCGGGCGGAAACTCGAACGTCAGGTAAAGAATGCGCATGGCCGCTCCGGGCTGTCGAATGCGCCGCGCTTCAGGCGGCCCGGGGCAGTTTCCGGGCGGCGGATTTAAGCGAGGTTAACCCCCTTCGGGCGGGCCGCGGGGGCGGGTGAAAATCGCTCTTGCACCGGGTCCGCGAATCTATATAAACCGCCCTCACGCAACGGATCGCGGGCGTAGCTCAGGGGTAGAGCACAACCTTGCCAAGGTTGGGGTCGTGAGTTCGAATCTCATCGCCCGCTCCATTGCGACACCAAAAGGCCGGCCCCTCGGGGCCGGCCTTTTGCGTTTCCGGCGGCGCGCGGCGTCAGGCCGGGACGGCCGCGGCAGGCGCCCTGCCCCGGCGCAGATACGCCTCGGCGATCAACAGGTTGGGGACCCAGCAGCTCCAGGCGATCCAGGTCGCGGCGGCGTCGTAGTCCTGCCCCAGCGCCATCGCGACCGGCAGCTGCAGGCGCAGCGACAGCGCCGCCATGGTCAGCGCCGCGGCGCGGATCATCCAGGCCCGGTGGGCGGCGAGATCGCGGCGCAGCGCCGTCGCGACCCCCAGCCCGGCGCAGGCGATCCACAGCGCCCCGAGCAGCCCGAAGCCGAAGGCCGCCGACGGCCCGGCCGCGACATGCGCCGCCAGCCAGATTCCCGAGACGCCGCCGACCGTCATGCAGGCCGCCGCGAGGCGCCCGCTCCAGCGGTGCAGCCCCGGGCGCCGCGCCCGCAGCCGCGCCGAGAGCTGCAGCGGCAGCAGCCCAAGCGCCACCGCCGCCAGCGTCACGTGGGCGTAGAAGGCGGGCGCGCGGGCGGCGACGTGATGGGTGAAATGCGGGGCCGCCTCCGCGATCGGGAAGGCCAGGTAACGGACCGAGGCCAGCGCCACCAGCGGCGCGGTCAGCCACAGGCACCAGCGCCCGAGGGCGGAACGGGAGAAGCCGGCGCGGCGGCGCGGGGGGAACGGCGTCATGGCGGGAACCTCCGGGTTGGGAATCGCTTTACACTGTCAAGTTGCTTGACACTGTAAAGCTGACCCGCGCCCCGGATCAAGCCTGGATTGACAGTGTAAAGCCGGCGCCCCCAGATGGGCCCATGACCGACGCTTCGACCGCCCGCCCCAGCCTGCGCGACACGCTGATCGATTCGGCCTGCGCCCTTCTTGCCGAGGGCGGGCGCGAGGCGCTGACCCTGCGCCGCTGCGCCGCCCGCGCGGGGGTGTCCCACGCAGCGCCCGCGCACCATTTCGACGGGCTGGACGGGCTGCTGGTCGCGGTGGCGGGCCGCGGCTTCGAACGCTTCGCCGACGCGCTGGAATCGGCGGCGGCCGAGATCCCCGAAACCGACCCGCGCGGGCGGCTGCGGGCGCTGGTGCGCGGCTACATGGCCTTCGCGCAGGACCACTCGGGCCTGTTCAGCCTGATGTTCCGCAAGGCCGAGCGCCCGGCGACCTACGACCCGGCGGTGAAGGCGGCGGCCGACCGCTCCTGGATCGCGCTGGAAAGCGCCTGCGCCCCCTTCGCGCGGTCCGAGCGGGAGCTGCGCACGATGTCGATGCAGGTGTGGTCGCTGGCCCATGGCTACGCCTTCCTGGCCGAGGCCGGGCAGGTCGATCCGGCCGCCGAGGATGGCGGCGGCTTCGCGGCGGTGACCGCCCTTCTCGATCAGATCGGAAATCCGCCGAACAGCGCTTGACGCCCCCCGCGGCCCCCTTTATATCCCCGCTCCACGCAACGGGGCGCGGGCGTAGCTCAGGGGTAGAGCACAACCTTGCCAAGGTTGGGGTCGTGAGTTCGAATCTCATCGCCCGCTCCATTGCGAAACAGGGCCGCGTCCTTCGGGACGCGGCCTTTTTCGTTTCCGCCTCCCCCCGCGCCCACGCCGCGCGGGACGACGCCGCGGCAGGACGCAACGTCATGCCCCGGCCCGACGCCCGCCGCCTTTTCCTCGCCGCAATGCAGGGCCCACCATGGGATGTCGACGTTCGCGTCAACGTCCAATGCATCATGACGTCTGGGAGGACACCGCCATGATCCGAACCGCCTGCGCCGGCGCGCTTGTCGCCGCGGCGCTCGCCGCCCCCGCCTTCGCCGCCGACCCCGTGCATGGCCTGTGGAAGACCGAGGCCAATGACGCGGGGCGCTACCTGCATGTCCGCGTCGGCCCGTGCGAGGCCGATCCCGCGCTGACCTGCGGGGTGATCGACAGCGCCCATGGCGGCGCGGATGACAGCATCGTCGGCCGCAGGATGATCCACGACATGAAACCCGAGGGCGGCGGCAAGTACGATGACGGCAAGATCTGGGCCCCGGATGACGACAAGACCTACTCGGCCAACATGGAGCTGGACGGCGCCGACCTGCTGAAGGTCGAGGGCTGCGTCTTCATCATCTGCCGCGGGCAGGACTGGACCCGGGTGAAGTGACGCCCGGCCCTCGCCGCCCCGTCAGAGCGGCGATTCGATGATCGTCACCCGGGCCGCGTCGAAGGCGATGCGGCCCGCGAGGCGCTCGGCCCCCGGGACGGGGTCCTCGTAAACCCAGGCGATCTCGGGGGCCGAACCATCGGCGAGGTCGCGATACCGCGCCGCCCCCTTGATCGGACAGCGCGTGCGTTTCTCCGCCGGGGCCAGCGGCGCGGCGATGTCCGCGGCGGGCAGGTAGAGGACCGGGTCGTAGAGGTCCCGCCCGCATTCCAGCACCCGAAGCGCGTCCTCGCTGCGCGCCAGCAGGACGTCCCCGAGCCGGATCTCCACCCGCTTCCCCGCCGGGCGCACGCGCATGTAATGCGCCCGGTTCTCGGGGTTCATGACGGTGAAGCTCTCGGTCACGGGCGCACCATCGCTTCGACCAGCGCGCAGCGGCCCGCCTCGGCGGCCTCGAGGGCGCGGGACAGGGCGGCGGGCAGGTCCTCGGCCCGGTCCACCCGCTCGGCATGGGCGCGGCTGGCCTCGGCGATCTTCACGAGGTCCGGGACGGGCGAGAGCGAGGTCAGCGGCATGGTGTTGGCCGAGGCCGCGGCCCCGCCCGGGTACATCCCGGCGACCGACTGGCGCACGGCGCCCCATTCCTCGTTGTTCACGACGACGATCACCAGCGCGATGCCCAGCGCCTCGGCGATCTGGTGGCAGGCGGCGGGGTTGGCGAACAGGTAGCTGCCATCCCCCATCGTCGCCACCACCGTGCGCCCCGGATCGGCGAGCTTCATCCCCAGCCCCGCCGGGAAGGCCCAGCCGAGGCCGCCGGAATGCGGCTCCTGCCGCCAGGAGCCATGCGCCTCCAGCGCCAGCGGGTCCAGCGGCACGCCGAGCTCCGACAGCACCGTGGCGCGGCGGCCTTCGAGGGCCTCGCCAAGCCGCAGGGCGACATGGGCCTTGGTCATGCGCGGCCCGTCCTCGGCCCCCGCGCCCGCCTCGGCCTCGGCGCGGATGGCGGCGCGGCGAGCCGCCGTTTCCTTGCCGATGCGCTCGCGGCGCGCGGTTGCGGCATCGCCCGGCGCATGGGCGGACAGCGCGTCTTCCAGCGCCGCCAGCCCGTCCTCGGTCTTGCAGGAGAGCGCCAGGTGGGCGGCGAAGTTGCGCACCGGCTGGCGGGCATAGAGCGGATCGGGCCCCATCTGCACCACCACCGCCGCGGGGCTGAGCGGGTGCATGTCCGGCCCCCAGGGCGCGAGGGCGTCGAGCACCAGCACCAGGTCCGCCTCCGCCAGCCACGGCGCCGGGTCGCCGCCCACATTCATCGGGTGGGAATCCGCCAGCGGCAGCGCGTTGCACCACCAGCGGCAGACCGGCAGGCCCCAGCCTTCGGCGATGCGGGCGAGCGCGGCGAAGCCCTCCTCCGTCCCGCAGCCGCGCTGCGCGACGATCACCGGGCGCTCGGCCGCGGCGATCAGCTCGGCCAGCCGGGCGAATCCCGCCGGGTCCGGCCCGGCGCGGGTCGCGGTCATCGAGGGCGGGGCCGAGAGGTCCAGCTGCGGGACCTCCTCGCACAGCACCTCGCGCGGCAGGGACAGGTAGGTCGGACCCTGCGGCTCGGACAGCGATATGGCGGCGGCGCGGTCGAGCATCTCTCCGATCATCTCGGGGATGCGAAGCTCATAATCCCACTTGGAAATCTCGCGCACCAGGGCGTGCTGGTCCCGCATCTCCTGCCCCCAGCCGATGGGCACGGTGCGGGCGCCGAAGCGGCCCTGTTCCGTCGTCGGCGTGCGGCCCGACATCAGCACCATCGGCGTGCGGTCCATCGCGGCGTTGATCGCCCCCGCCGCGCCGTTCGCAAGGCCCACATTGGTGTGCAGCATCACCGCCTGCAGCCCGCCGGTCGCGTAGTGCATCCCCATGGCCATCCCCAGCGCGGCATGTTCATGCGGGCAGGTGACGGCCACCGGCAGGTCCTCGCCCGCCGCGGCGGCGCGGGCCAGCCCCTCGATGATCGGCGGGAAATCCGTGCCCGAGTTCACGAAGACATGGGAGACGCCGAGCGCCTTGAGCCGGGCGAAGATCGCGCCCCCGGCGGTGACGCCCTGCGCGCCCTTGGTGTCCGAGCCGTCCATCCGGCGTCCCTCCTGCCCTGCGCCGTCTGCCGCGGCGCTGATGATGATTAGTCAACACGTTGGCCCGCGGCGGCGGGAAGGGCAAGCGGGCGCGGCGGGGCGCAAAGGGCGGGACGCAGAGACGGCGGCCCCCCGGCGCCCCCGGTTCAGCGGCCGCGCAGGGCGCCCCGGGGGCCTGAAACGCGACGGGGGGGGGGGGGGGGGGGGGGGGGGGGGGGTGAGGGGGGGGGGGGGGGGGGGGGGGGGGGGGGGGGGGGGGGGGGGGGGGGGGGGGGGGGGGGGGGGGGGGGGGGGGG
>NZ_JBOCEF010000020.1:0-74758 GCF_050586345.1 Rhodovulum sp. DZ06 | reverse complement strand
TACCGGCGCATCGACCAGTAATCGGTCGCGTCGGGGGTGCCGAGATTGACCAGCATCACCCCGATGCGGCGCCGCGGAACCGCCGGGTGGTCGGAGGGGGCGTGCGCAAGCCTGCCCTGCCCGGGGCGATCCATCTGTTCCGCGCGCGTGTCCATGCCGTGATCCCTTGCTGTGCGGGCGTCCCGCCGCCCGTGCCGCCAAATCGCGCGCCGCCCCGGCGGGGGCCGGGCGCGCGAGGGGGAGTTAGGCCACGGACATGCCGGGTCAATCAACGCGCGATGCGGCGCACGCGCGCGGGGGCGCCCACAGGGGGCGCGGCGGAACCGCGGCCAGGGCGCGGCGGGGCGCGCGGCGGGCGCGCGCGGCGGGGGCGCGCGGCGGGGGCGCGCGTCCCGGCCACACTCGGCCCCGAGATCGCCGCATCGCCCTGCGCATGGTGGCGCGGGGCGCCCGCGTCCCCTATCTTTCAACGCAGCCGCAGCACTTTCTTACGGAGACGCAATTCGATGCCTGGCGGAACCTGGAGCCGGATCGCCGCGCTGATCCTCGTCGCGCTCATCTTCACCGTCTCCTGCCAGGCGATGGGACCGAACGGGGGCGCCCCGGGCGCCGCCCCGACCGCGGAGGCCGCGCGATGAGCGGCAAGCGTTTCGGCGGAACCTTCAGCCCCGGCGCCGCGGGCGCGGGACCCCCCGGCCCCGCCCCGGCCCCGCGCGAGAAGCCGCGCGTGCCGCGGTTCTGGCCGCTGATGCTGTTCCTCGCCCCCGCGCCGCTGCTGTTCTCGATCTATGGCGAGATCCTGCGCGCCGCGCCGCTGGGCGCGGCCGAGGAGATCGGCTTCGGCGCCCTCCTGCTGCTCGGGGCCGAGATGCTGCGCGAGGGGCTGAAGGCTGAGGCCGCCTGGATGGCGCGCGCCGACGCCGCGCGCCCGCCGATCCCGCGCAAGATCCTCGCCGCCCTGCTCTGCGGGATCGGGGTCGGGGGCCTCTCGGTCTTCGCCGCCGGGCACGGGATGGCGGCGGGCGGCGGGCTCGGATTGCTGGCGCTCGCGCTCCATATCCTGGCCTTCGGGATCGATCCGCTGAAGAACAAGGGCGCGGCCGGAGAGGCCCGGCGGGCCGACGCGGCGCTGGCGAAAGCCGAGGAGACCATAGCCGAAACCCTGGCCGCGGCGCGGCGCCTCGGGGACGAATCACTCGCGGCAAGGGTCGAATCGCTCATCGCCCGTGCGCGTCCCGTTCTCGCGCAGATTGAAGAAGACCCGCGCGATCTGCCCCGGGCGCGTCGCTTCCTGTCGGTCACCCTGCAGGGCGCGCGGGACGCGACCGTCAAATATGCCCGCCTCGGGGTCGCCGACGCCGAGCTTCGGGCCGCGTATGTCGCGCTCCTGACGCAGTTGGAGCGCAGTTTCGACCAGCAGCGCGATCGCCTTGCCGCCGAGGATCGCACCGAGCTGGAAGTGGAGATAGAGGTCCTGTCGGAAAGACTGCGTCGCGACGGGATCGAGGCGGGCCGCTGACGGCCCGCCGCCGCCTCCCCCCATAGTCCCCGTCGCGGCGACAAGGAGCGAGACATGACTGACCCGAACACCCCGCCGCAGACCGAGCTGGAGCAGATCGCGCGCGAGGCGAAGGCCCAGATTTCCGTCGCCCTGCGCGAGCCGGAGGCCGCCACCCCGGCCTACGGCGCGGGCGACCCCGAGACCCAGACCCGCATCGAGGAGCTGCGCTCGAGCATCGACGTGCTCGACAGCCGCTCGGTCATGACCTTCGGCTCCCAGGCCCAGCAGAACCTGACCGCCCTGTCGGACCGGATGCTCGAGGGCGTGCGCGCCAAGGACACCGGCCCCGCGGGCGAGGCGCTGTCGAACATGGTCAGCACCCTGCGCGGCTTCAACGTCGACGAGCTGGACCCCGGCCGCAAGCAGTCCTGGTGGGACAAGCTGCTGGGCCGCGCCACGCCGGTCGCCCAGTTCGTGGCCTCCTACGAGGACGTGCGCGGGCATATCGACGACATCTCCGATGAACTGCTGCGCCACGAGTCGGTGCTGCTGAAGGACATCGCGCTGCTCGACCGCCTCTATGAAGAATCCCTCGGCTTCTATGACGAGCTCGGCCTCTTCATCGCCGCGGGCGAGGAGGCGCTGCGCCGCCTCGACGCCGTCGACATCCCCCAGAAGGAAGCCTGGGTGACCAATGCCGGCCCCGACCAGGCCGGCATCGCGGCGCAGGAGCTGCGCGACCTGCGCGCGGGCCGCGACGATCTCGAGCGCCGGGTGCATGACCTGAAGCTGACGCGCCAGGTGACCATGCAAAGTCTGCCCTCGATCCGCCTGGTGCAGGAGAACGACAAGGGCCTCGTCGGCCGCATCGGCTCCACCCTCGTGAACACCGTGCCGCTCTGGCGCACCCAGCTGGCGCAGGCCGTGACCATCGCGCGCTCCCGCGAGGCCGCGGGCGCGCTGAAGGAAGCGACCGACCTGACCAACGAGCTGCTGACCAAGAACGCCGAGCAGCTGGGCGAGGCGAACCGCGAGGTGCGCACCCAGATGGAGCGCGGCGTGTTCGACATCGAGGCGGTGCGCGAAGCCAACGCCCGCCTGGTGAAGACGATCGAGGAGAGCCTGCAGATCGCCGACGAGGGCAAGCGCCGCCGCGCCGCCGCCGAGGCCGAGCTGCAGAAGCTCGAGGGCGACCTGAAGGCCGCCCTGATCGCCAGCCACGCCCCCGCCGCGGTCAACGCCGCGGGCGGCGACATCGCCGAGGCCGCGTCGGACGAGCCGCAGGGCCAGGCCCCTGCGCCGTCGCAGTCCCAGCAGCAGGGCGGCGCGTGATCACGGCGCGGCGCGCACATCCCTTCGCGCGCCGCGCCCTCCGGGCCGCCGCGCCGCTCGCCGCGATGCTGGTCGCGGCGGGCTGCACCGGCCCTTTCGGCCCCTTCGGCGGCTGCGCGGCGGAGGATTTCGCCTGCCGCGCCGAACGCACCGCCATTGGCTACGCCGCGCTCGAGGCGTGGTATCTCGACGAGGGGCGCCTGCGCACCGAGCGCGCGCCCGCCGACGCGCCCCTGTCGGCCGAGCTTCTGGCCGACCATTTCCGCACCGTCGCCTTCAACACCGAGTTCGCCCCCGGCGCGACGCTGCTGGAGGAGGAGACCCCCGCCCGCCTCTCGCGCTGGTCGGGCGCGCCGCGCTGGCGGCTGGAAGGCGACGGCATCCAGCCCGCCGACCTTGAAGAGCTGCGCAGCCTCGCCGCCCGCATCGCCCGCATCACCCGGCTGGACCTGACCCAGGCGGCCCCGTTCGAGCAGGCCCCCGGCGCCCCCCCGGGCGTCGAGCGGCGCGAGACGGCGCCGCAGATCCAGGTGCTGATCCTCGGCCCCGCCGCGCGCGAGGCGCTGAGCGCCAGCATCGCCGAGCGGGGCGCCGTCGCGCCGCTGGTCGCCGCCTGGGCGCGCTCGGACGAATATCCCTGCGTGGGCCTGTCGCTGGAACGCGGCGGGGCGGGCAGCGAGGAAGGCCCCTCGGGCGCGCTGGTGATGATCAAGGCCGAGCTGCGCGGCCTGCTGCGCCGCGCCTGCCTGCACGAGGAATTCGTGCAGATCCTGGGCCTGCCCAATGACGGGCCGCAGATCCGCCCGTCGATCTTCAACGACGACCAGGAATTCGCCCTGCTGACCGAACATGACGAGCTGCTGCTGCGGATCCTCTACGACCCGCGCCTGAAGCCGGGGATGACCGAGGCGGAGGGGATGCCCATCGTCCGCCGCATCGCGCGGGAGCTGATGGCGAAACGCGCGCGCAAGCACGGCTGACCGGCCGCGCGCCCCGCCGCCCCACGCCTCGCCGCCTGCGGCGCGCCCGGCCCCGTCCCCTCCTCCCCGAGGCGCCCTCCACCGCGGGCCTCAACGCCGCCGCCCCCAACGCCGCCCCCCGCGACCCTCCGCCGCCGCTTCCCTGCCCGAATTCCGGTCCATCCTGCGTCCCCATGCTGACCGTTCGGGAGGGCGCGATGTCCGGCTACGACCCCAATTTCCTCGACCTCGACCACCCGGTCGACCTGCCCGGTTTCGGCCCGGAACTCAGCGCCCGTGTCCGCCGCGCGCCGACCCTGCGGGACGAGGTCTATGCCGACTACATCCACTACACCGTCGCCATGCATGCCGCGGAACGCACCCCGCTCTTCGCCGCGCTGAACATCGACCAGAACCAGCTGCGCCAGGCCGGGGGCCACATCCACTGGAAGACCGACAGCCGGGTGGGCGACGACTTCCAGCTCGCCTCGGAATATTACGGATCGACCTGGAACAAGGGGCACCTCGCGCGCCGCGCCGCCTCGGCCTGGGGGGCGGACAACACCGCCGCCAAGCGCGCCTCGGACGCCACCTTCTTCTACACCAACGCCTGCCTGCAGCACCGCAACTTCAACCCGGACGAATGGCTGGCGCTGGAGGACTGGGTGAAGGACCTCGACGAGGACGCGGACGGCAAGATCTGCGTGTTCTCCGGCCCCGTCTGGGCCGAGAACCCCCGCGCCATCCTGCCCGCGGGCCGCCCCAAGGCGCTGATCCCCACCGCCTTCTTCAAGGTCGTCGCCTGGAAGGGCAAGGACGGCAAGCTCGCCGTGCGCGCCTTCCTCGCCCCCCAGGACGCGGGCGCGATGGAGGACCGCAAGGGCCGCCGCAAGCTCGAGAATTTCCAGCGCTACCAGGTCTCGGTCACCGAGATCGAGGAGCAGACCGGCCTCGTCTTCGACGACCGCCTCCCGGCCGAGAACCCGATCTATTTCAACGAGGCCGCCGCCGCCCGCGACCTCGGCGTCACCCATTTCCCCGAGCGGATCGAGGTCGACGACCCGGTGGAAGTGGTGGCGCCGGGCGAGGCGCGCGACCCGATCTTCGACGACGTGGTGGACGTCTTCATCGCCGCCGCCATGGTCGACCCGGCGGGGCCGGAGCGGGGGGCGGAATGGGTCTCGGTCATCAACCTCTCGGGCGCGGAGGTGGACCTCGCGGGCTGGTCGCTGCGCGACGCGCAATCCGTCCTGCCGCTGTCGGGGGTGCTGGAGCCTGGCGTCGCGCGGCGCGTCCAGCCGCTCTCGCCCCTGCGGCTGGCGAACACGGGCGGGTTCCTGGCGCTGTTCGACGGGGCGGGCCGGCGCATCGACCGGGTCCGCTACGGCCGCCTGCCGAAATCGCGCGAGGGGCGCCCGGTGATCTTCGCCCGGCGGGACGAGGAGACCCTCTGACGCCCCCCGCGCGCCCGCGTCCCCCGTGCGAAACGGGGCGCGGGCGCCTATATTGGCCGCAACGCGCCGGGACGGGCGCCGCACAAGGGATTTGCACGCATGAGCTTCTTCAACTGGCTTGGCGGTCAGTTCATCGACGTCATCGAATGGACCGACAGCACCGACGACACCATGGTCTGGCGGTTCCAGCGGCATGGGAACGAGATCAAGTACGGCGCCAAGCTGACGGTGCGCGAAGGCCAGGCGGCGGTGTTCGTCCACGAAGGGCAGATGGCCGACGTGTTCACCCCGGGCATGTACATGCTCGAGACGAACAACATGCCGATCCTCACCAGCCTCCAGCACTGGGATCACGGCTTCTCCTCGCCGTTCAAGTCCGAGATCTACTTCGTCAACACCACCCGCTTCCAGGACCAGCGCTGGGGCACGCGCAACCCGATCACCATGCGCGATCCGGAATTCGGCCCCGTGCGCCTGCGCGCCTTCGGGACCTACGCGATCCGGGTGGCCGATCCGGGCCTGTTCCTGCGCGAGGTGGTCGGCACCGACGGCGAATTCACCACCGACGAGATCACCGAGCAGCTGCGCAACATCATCGTCGCGCGCTTCTCCAACGCCGTGGCGGGGGCCGGGATCCCGGTCCTCGACCTCGCCGCCAACACCGACCGGCTGGGCGAGGTGATCCGGGAGCGGATCGCCCCCGAGATGGCCGAGTACGGCGTCGCCGTCACCTCGCTGACCGTGGAGAACGTCTCGCTCCCCGCCGAGGTGGAGAAGGCGCTCGACAAGCGCACCTCGATGGGGGTGATCGGCAATCTCGACGCCTACCAGAAGTTCCAGGCGGCCGAGGCGATGGAGGCCGCGGCCTCCACCCCCGGCTCGGCGATGTCCGAGGGGATGGGCCTCGGGATGGGCCTCGCCGCCGGGCAGGCGATGAGCGGCGCGATGGGCGGGGCGATGGGCGGGGGCGCGCAGCACGCCGCCCCGCAGGCGCCCGCAACGGGCGCCACGCCCCCTCCGCCGCCGCCCCCGCCGGTCGAGCGCGTCTGGCACCTGGCCGAGAACGGCCAGACCTCCGGCCCGTTCAGCCGCGCCGACCTCGGCCGCATGGTCACCGCCGGGACCTTCCGGCGCGACACGCTGGTCTGGTCCGAGGGCTATGCCGGCTGGCAGCCGGCCGAGCAGACGCCGGAGCTCGCGCAGCTCTTCACCGTCATGCCGCCGCCCCCGCCGCCGCCCGCGCCCGGGGCGTGACGCACGCCTGAAGGGCGCGCCGCCCAGCAAGGGACCGGCGCGCCCTGCCCCATGCCTGCCGCAAGGCGCGCCGCTTGCCCGGGCGCGCCTCGCCCGAGGGGGCTCGATGCCCCCGAGGGCGACGCGCCCTCCACCGGCGCGCCCTCCACCGATCCGCAGCCTGCCCCGGACGCCTTGCCCATGACCGACGCCCCCGCTTCGACGCCGCGCTTTCCCTGCGCCTCCTGCGGCGGCGCGCTCGAATACACGCCCGGCGCCGATTCCCTCGCCTGCCCCTGGTGCGGCGAGATCAACGAGATGCGCCCCGCCTCGCCCTGGGAAGCCGCCGACGCGTTGAAGGAACTGGACCTCGAGGACGCCCTCTCCGGCGCCCTTTCCGCCGCCGAGCACGAGACGGCGCGCGTGGTCCCCTGCCCCTCCTGCGGGGCGGAGGTCGGCTTCGACGCGGACGACATCGCCCGCGCCTGCCCGTGGTGCGCCGCGCCGCTGACCACCGAGCCCGTGTCCCACGACGCCCTGCGCCCGCGCGGCGTCCTGCCCTTCCTGGTCGAGGAGAAGACCGCCCAGGCGGCGATGAAGAGCTGGCTCGGCTCGCTCTGGTTCGCGCCCTCGGGGCTGGCGAAATTCGCCCGCGCGGGCCGGGCGATGGACGGGCTCTACATGCCCTGCTGGACCTTCGACGCGCAGGCCGACACGCAATATCGCGGCCAGCGCGGCGATACGTATTACGAGACCCAGACCGTCCCCGTGCGCACCGAGAAGGGCGTGCGGATGGAGACGCGCCAGGTCCCGAAGATCCGCTGGTCCGCCCGCGCGGGCCGCGTGCGCCGCGCCTTCGACGACGTGCTGCGCCCCGCCACCCGCGCGCTGGAGCCCGGGTCCTTCGAGCGCCTCGGGGGCTGGGACCTCGAGGCGATGGAGCCTTTCGATTCGCGCTACCTCGCCGGGTTCCGGGCCGAGACGCATTCCGTGCCGCTCGACCAGGGCTGGTCCGAGGCGCAGCAGGTCATGGCGCGGGTGGTCGAGCGCGACATCCGCTTCGACATCGGCGGCGACCGGCAGAAGATCGACTGGATGGACATGCGCCTGTCGGACGCGACCTTCAAACACGTGCTGCTGCCGGTCTGGCTCGCCGCCTATCGCTACAAGGGCGAGGTCTACCGGGTGGCGGTGAACGGGCGCACCGGGCAGGTGCAGGGGGACCGCCCCTGGTCCTGGGGCAAGATCGCCGTCGCGGTGCTGGTCGGCGCGGTGGTGGCGGGGGGAATCGGCTTCCTGCTGGCGCAGAAGGGCTGAGGCGCCGGGGCGGTCGCGGGGCCAGGCGCCCGAACCGGCGAAAACGCCCCGTTTCCAAGGGGTTTCGGGCGGTTTTCAGCGCCTTCCGCGGGCCCCGAAAAAAATCGCCGATCCCCGGTGCAAGAGCCGTTGACACCCCCCCGATCCGGCCATAGAAAGCGCGCCAAGGCGGGGCTGTAGCTCAGTTGGGAGAGCGTCGCGTTCGCAATGCGAAGGCCAGGGGTTCGAATCCCCTCAGCTCCACCACCCCCCTTCCTTCACCGCCCACGGGCGGCATGAAGACCCCGGATCGGCCGGCTGCACCAGCAGCCGGTCGTTTTCGTTTCGGGGCATGGCGGCGCCGCAGCCCCCCCTGCGGCGCCCCGGACGGGGCATTCACCCTGCCGCAAGGTTGATCCGCGACCCTCCGGCCTCTACTTGTCCTGCGAACCGCATCCCGCTCCTTAACGATTGGAAGACGCCATGGGCTCCATCGCGATGATCCTCCTGATGATCCTCAACCTCGCCTGGTGGGTCTGCATCATCCACATCGTGATGTCCTGGCTGATCAATTTCGACGTCATCAACCTGCGCCAGAACTTCGTGCGCTCGGTCTGGTACGGGCTGAACAACCTGCTGGAGCCGATCTACGGCCGCATCCGGTCGTTCCTGCCGAACATGGGCGGGCTCGACCTCGCGCCGCTGGTCTTCCTGCTGGGCATCGCGGCGCTGCGGATCGTGATCGGCAACAACATGGCCGGCGCCTATTACTGATCCCATGGCCGAGGACGCCCCCTGGGAGGAGATCCCCGGCGGCCTGCGCCTGCACCTGCGCCTGACCCCCAAGGGCGGCGCGGACCGGATCGACGGGATCGCGGCGGACGCGGACGGGCGCGCGCATCTTGCGGCCCGGGTCAGCGCCCCGCCGGACAAGGGCAAGGCCAACGCGGCGCTGGAGAAGCTGGTGGCGAAGGCCCTCGGGGTCCCGAAGCGCGACGTGGCGCTGGTGCGCGGCCAGACCAGCCGGGTGAAGGCGCTGGAGGTCGCAGGCGACCCGAAGGCCCTCGTCGCCGCGCTGCGGGCCGCCACGGGCGCCTGACGCCCCTCCCCTGACATGCAGAACGCGCCGCGCGGGTCCCCCCGCGCGGCGCGTCCGCGTCTCCCGGTCCTGTCGCGGGGCCTCAGCCCTTGCGGCGCAGCGCGGCCAGCCCGCCGAGGCCGAGCAGCAGCAGCGGCGCGGCGGCCGGCAGCGGCACGTCCGACGGCCCCGGATCCCCGGCGACGGTCAGCGCGACGCCGTCGATCTGGATGTAGCTGTTCACCGCGTCGCGCAGGGCGAAGGCCAGCAGGTGCGTGCCCGCGGTGGCGGTGAAGGTGATGGCCTGCGAGGTCCAGGCGCGCCCGAGCGTCACATCGGCGCCCGTGCCGACCAGGGCGCCGTCGAGCAGCACCTCGACCGCGTTCGTCCCGTCATAGACGGTCCCGGAACTGGCCCCGAAATTGCCCGCGTACCAGCTCAGCTCATAGGTCTCGCCCACGACGAAATCGACGATGCTCTGGCCGAAGCTCTCCGAGAACCCGTTTTCGCCGCGCGCGATCCCGACGAAGGTCCCGCCATCGGGCGACGGCCCCAGGGGCGTGACGACGTAGGGCGCAAGCCCGCCGGCGGCGCCGGTCACGTCGCTGGTGTCCGGCGTTTCCTCGAGGATGGTCCACCCCGAGGGCACCGCGGCATTGCTGGGCGTGCCGGTCATCGAGCCGTTGACGAGCGTGGCCGCGGCGGCGGGCGCGGCGGAAAGCAGAAGCGCCGCGGCGGCGCAGGTGGCGAAGCGTTTCAAGGTGCAAATCTCCGTCGTGAAAGAAGCGCCGCGGGGCCGATAAGACCGGCGCGCCACGGCCCCGGGCCGATGCCCGGTCGGCGCAGGCTAACACCGTGGATCGTTTCACTCCAGAATCGTCCCGGTGTGCAGCGCCGCGGCGCGCGCCCCCGCAATGCACGACGCGCCGCGCAGGTCCCCCCCCCGCGCGGCGCGTCCTCGTTTCCCGGCCCCGTCGCGGGGCCTCGGCCCTTGCGGCGCAGCGCGGTCCAGCCCGCGGGCGGGACGGCGTCGCCCACGGCGCCGGCGAACGAGCCGTGGAAGAGGGTGGCGGCCGAGACCGGCGCAGCGCAACGCGCGAGCGCGCCGAGCGCGCCCAGGCCGATGGTCTTCCTGTCAAAGACGGTCCCTCGGAAGACAGGCGACGCCGGGGGCGTCGCGGCAATGAAAACCTGTCCACCTTTCGGGACCCGTCCGCCAGGCCGCTTGCACGCCCCCCCGCCGCATGGACCCTCGCCGCGAATTCCCCTAAAACCCGGTGCGTCGCAGCAAACGGAGGGCGGGCATGTACCGCGTATGGAATTTCGTGACGGAGTACTCCGTCCTTCTCATCCTCGGCGCCCTGCTGGCGCTGGTCTGGGCCAATATCGACCCGCACAGCTACCACGCCTTCGTGGAGTACCCGCTGGTCGACCACGCCTGGATCGGGCACCTGCATGTCGACGCCGAGGGGCACGGGCACCGCACGCTCACGCTTCACTACCTGATCAACGACGTGCTGATGGCGCTGTTCTTCGCCATGGCCGGCAAGGAGGTCTGGGAAGCGGTGGCGCTCAAATCCGGCTCGCTGCGCGGCAAGAAGGCGATGACGCCGCTGATCGCGACCGTGGGCGGGATGCTGGGGCCGATCTCGGTCTATCTCGGCATCGCCATGGTCATGGGCTCCACCACCTTCGACGCGGTGTCGAACGGCTGGGCGATCCCGACCGCGACCGACATCGCGTTCTCCTACCTCGTGGGGCGGCTGGTGTTCGGCTCCGGCCACCCGGCGGTGCGCTTCCTGCTGCTGCTGGCCATCGCGGACGACGCCGCGGGGCTGGTGATCCTCGCCATCTTCTACCCGTCGGCCGAGATCCAGCTGTCCTGGCTGGGCCTGTCGATCGCCGCCGCCGTCGCGGTGTGGTTCTTCGCCAACCGCCTGCCGCGGGCGATGGACGGGCAGGACCCGAAGAAGCCGGTCTCGACCATGGTGCGCGAGAAGTTCGGCTTCTGGCCCTACCTGGTCGCGGGCTGCGCGAGCTGGTACGGCTTCCAGGAATCGGGCATCCACCCGGCCCTGGGCCTGCTGCCCATCGTCGCCACGATCCCGCATGCGGACATCAATTTCGGCTTCTTCTCGGAGGCCGAGACCCACATGCACGACCTGCTCAACGACATCGAGCACGCGCTGAAACGCCCGGTCGAGGTGATCCTGTTCTTCTTCGGCCTCGCCAATGCGGGGGTGGAGTTCAACTCGATGGGCGACGCGACCTGGCTGGTGCTGGCGGGCCTGCTGGTCGGCAAGCCGGTGGGCATCCTGCTGATGGGCTGGATCGCCGCGGTGCCGATGCGGCTGGGGCTGCCCGAGGGGATGAAGATCTCGGACCTCTTCGTGCTCGGCTGCGTCGCGGCCATCGGCTTCACCGTCTCGCTCTTCGTCGCCTCGGTGGCGTTCGATCCGGGCCCGGTGCAGGACGCGGCGAAGATGGGGGCGCTGTTCTCCTTCGGCGCGGCGGGGCTGTCCTTCATCGCCGGCATCCTCTGCCGGGTGGAGAAGAAGGAGGTCTGATCCTCCTCCCCCCTCGCGGGCCTGACAGGCGCCGCCGCCCTTCCCCGGGCGGCGGCGCTTTTCGTTGCGGCCAAGGGGAAACTGCGCGGCATTCGACGGGTTTCCAGCAGCGTTAAAGCGGCCTTCACCAAGGCCGCGCACTCTGCCCCCCGCATGGGCGAAGGGACGGCGGGGATGCTGGAATTCAGGAACGTGACGAAGACATTCTGGAACGGGAAATTCCGCACCGTGATCCTCGCGGGGGCGAGCTTCACCGTCCCGCGCGGCAAGGGGCTGGGGATCCTCGCGCGCAACGGGACGGGCAAGACGACGCTGATCAACATGATGGCGGGGATCGAGCGCCCGGATTCGGGCGAGATCATCCGCAACGCCCGCGTCTCCTTCCCCGTGGGCATGAAGCCGGGGGTGGTCTCGGCGCTGTCGGGCGCCGCCAATGTGCGCGCCATCGCCCGGATCTATGACCATGACCCCGATCGGGCCGAGGCCTGGGCGGCCGAGTTCTCGGAGCTGGGGCCGCATTTCCACCTGCCGGTGCGGACCTATTCCTCGGGGATGAAGACGCGGCTGGGGATCGCGCTGCTGCTGGCGCTGGAATTCGACCTGTACCTGATCGACGAGGCGTTCTCGGTCGGCGACGGCGCCTTCGGCGAGAAGGCCGCGCTCTACATGCGCGACCGGCTGTCCCGTTCCACCGTGGTGATGGTGTCGCACAACCTGCGCCAGCTGCGGACCTTCTGCGAAAGCGCCGCGGTGCTGGACCAGGGGCGGCTGACGATGTTCGAGCGGTTCGACGACGCCGAGGCCGCCTATCACGCGCAGGCGGCCTGAGGGATGGAGCGCAAGGGCGCCCGCCATGCGCCGCCCCCCGATGCGGCGCACGACGCGGCGCAGGACCAGGCCGAGCACGCGGCCCGGTCCGAGGCGCGCGCGCGCCGGGCCCGCAAGAGGCGCGAGGCCGAGGCGCGGGCCGAGGCCGTGGCGCGCTCGCACCCTCCCGCGCCGCATGAACGGGGCGACGCCCTCGACGCGGCGGCGGGGCGCGCCGCGGGCCGCGCCCGCCGCGCCCGCGCGCGGCGGGAGGAGGCCGAGGACGCAGAGGCCCTCCCCCCCGCCGCCCCCCCTTCCGGGGCCGCGCCCCGGGACGACGCCGCCCCCCGCGTGCGCCGCCGGACCCGCGCCGCGCCGCCGGGGGCCGAGGTGCGGATCATCGCGCCCCCCTCGGTCGGCGACGGGCGCGGCGCGCTGGACGAGCCCGAGGCGCTGCCCGCGGGCCTGCCCGACCGCTCGGTCCTGTCGGACGAACAGCGCCGCCGCCTGCGCAGCCAGCGCAAGCGGGAGAAGCGCCGCGCCCCCCGCTCCGCCGCCGGCAAGGCCGAGGCCGCGGCCGCGGGCCTGGCCGGAGGGGCGGCGGCGCCCGCCGCGCAGGCCCCCGGCGCGAAGGCGCCCGACGCAAGGGCCCCGGCCCCGGGCGCGCCGGGCCTGCCCGCGCGGATGCCGGGCGCCGCCGCGCCCCCCGCCGCGCCCGCCGACGACGCCGCCGCCGTCTTCGCCGAGATCCAGGCCGAGCAATCCGCCCGCGTCGCCGCGCTTCAGCGCGACATCGCCCGCCGCCGCCGCCGCCGCGGCGCGATGCTGTTCCTGCGCCTGCTGCTGTTCGTGATCCTGCCCACCGCCCTCGCCGGGTGGTGGCAATACGAGGTCGCGACCCCCCTCTACGTCTCGCACAGCGCCTTCGTGGTCCGATCCGCCGCCGAAACCCCGACCGACGCGGGGGGCGGCATGGCGGGCGCCATGGGCGCCTCGCCCCTCGCCGCGATCCAGGATTCCATCTCGGTGCAGGACTACATCCTGTCGCGCGACGCGCTGGACCGCCTCGACGCCGAACTGGGGGTGATCGCGGACTGGCGCGGCGCGGGGCTCGACCCGCTGCTGCGCCTGCCACCCGAAGCCGGGCTGGAACAGGCGCTGGAGCGGCACCGCAAGCTGGTGACCGTCGGCTACGACCCGGCCGAATCCCTGATCCGGATGGAGGTCGCGGCCCCCGACCCGGCCCGGGCCGCGGCGATCTCCGCCGCCCTGATCCGCTATGCCGAGGAGATGATCGACGGCCTTTCGACCCGCATGCGCGCCGACATGGTGGCGGGGGCCGAGACCCGGGCCGAGGCCGCCCGCGCCGCGCTATCGGACGCCCATGCCGAGGAAGCCGCGCTGAAGGAACGGCTGCGCATGTTCTCGGCCGAGAGCGAGGCGGGGGGCGAGCGCGCCGCCATCACCGCGCTGGAGACCGAGCTCGACCACCTGCGCGCCCGCATCGCCGAGATCCGCTCCTACGCCCCCGCGGGGGATCCGCGGGTGGCCGAGCTGCAGCGCGCCATCGCCGCGCGGGAGGAGGCGATCGCCGCCCGCCGCGCCCGCATCGCCGGGGGCGGGCCTGGCCGCGCGGGCGGCGGCGACCGGGCCGGCAGCATCGCCGAGGCGCAGTCGGCGCTGGCCCGCGCGCGCGCCGAAACCGTGGCGGCCGAGCAGATGTTCCTGTCGGCCCGCAGCGCGCTCGAGGTCGCGCAGCTTGAGGCAGGACGCCAGATCAGCTATCTCGCGGTCATCGTGCCCCCGGCCCGCGCCGACGCCCCGACGCGCCCCCGCAGGGCGGCGAACACCGCGCTCGCGGCGCTCGCCTTCTTCGGGATCTACCTGTTCGCGTCGCTCACCGTCTCGGTGCTCAGGGAGCAGTTCAGCGCATGAGGCCGCCCCATGACCACCACCCGCCCCGTCGCCGTCAAAGGCCCTGAAGCCGAGGTCGTGTTCGGCGGCGACGCGCCGCTCGCCGTCATCGCCGGTCCCTGCCAGCTGGAGAGCGAGGCCCACGCCCTCGCCATCGCAGGCGAAATGGCCGGGATCTGCGCCCGCCACGGGCTCGGCTTCGTGTTCAAGGCCAGCTTCGACAAGGCCAACCGCAGCTCGCTGAAGGGCAAGCGCGGGGTCGGCATCGACAAGGGGCTGGAGATCCTCGCCGCCGTGCGCGCCGCGGTCGGCTGCCCCGTCATCACCGACGTGCACACGGCCGAGCAGTGCGCCCCCGCGGCCGAGGTCGTGGACATGCTGCAGATCCCCGCCTTCCTGTGCCGCCAGACCGACCTGCTGATCGCGGCCGGAGAGACGGGCAAGGCGATCAACGTCAAGAAGGGCCAGTTCCTCGCGCCCTGGGACATGCAGCACGTGGCCGACAAGCTGGCCGCGACGGGCAACGAGAAGATCCTGCTGTGCGAGCGCGGGACCTCCTTCGGCTACAACACGCTGGTGACGGACATGCGCGGGCTGCCGCAGATGGCGGCGACCGGGCGGCCGGTGGTGTTCGACGCGACCCACTCGGTGCAGCAGCCGGGCGGCCTTGGCGGCTCCTCGGGCGGGCAGCGGCAGTTCGCGCCGGTGCTGGCGCGCGCGGCGGTGGCGCTCGGGGTCGACGGGGTGTTCGTGGAGACGCACGAGGACCCGGACAACGCCCCGTCGGACGGGCCGAACATGATCCCGCTGGCGCGGATGGGCGAGGTGATCGCCGACCTCGCCGCCTTCCACGGGCTGGCGCGGGACCGGGCGCTGATCGCGCTCTGACCGTCATTGCGCCCTGACCGTCATCGGGCCCTGACCGCGTGAAGGGGGTGCGGCCGGTCTCGGGGGCCTCCGGCCCCGTCGACCGGCCGCGCGCGCCCAACGGGGACCGGCGCGGGCGGCGGGCGCCGCGCAGGGCGCGCGGAGCGACCTCGGCGCGGGGTCTCGCCCGCCTGCGCCCGGGCTGCGACGCCCTGCCCCGCCGCGGCCCTTGCCCCGGCGCCGTGCGGTTTGCATCCTCCCGGTCCCGGCGCCCCGAGGGCGCCCGCCAGACCGGGAGTCCCCCATGGCCACCATCCTCATC
Source organism: Rhodovulum sp. DZ06 (assembly GCF_050586345.1). Classification (NCBI taxonomy): domain Bacteria; kingdom Pseudomonadati; phylum Pseudomonadota; class Alphaproteobacteria; order Rhodobacterales; family Paracoccaceae; genus Rhodovulum; species Rhodovulum sp. DZ06. The sequence goes on along the minus strand of NZ_JBOCEF010000020.1, from coordinate 59,428 downwards.
ACCGGCGCGGGCCGCGGCATCGGGCTGGAGCTCGCCCGCCAGGCCGTCGCCCGCGGCGACGCCGTGCTGGGAACCGCCCGCTCCGCCGCGGGCCGCGCCGCCATCGAGGCGCTCGGCGCCGCCGCCCTGGCCGCCGACGTGACCGACCCGGCCTCGCTCGACGCGCTCGCCGCCGCGCTGGCGCCGCGCGCGCCCCTCGACGCCGTGATCTGCAATGAGGGCGTGCTCGAGGCCGGGGGGCCGATGGACGACCCCGGCAACACGGCCGAGGCCTGGGCGCGCACGCTGATGACCAATGTCGCGGGGCCCTTCTTCACCGCCCGCGCGCTGGTTCCGCTGCTGCGCGCGCCGGGGGGGAAGATCGGCGTGATCAGCTCGGCCATGGGCGCGTCGCACCGGGCCAAGGGGACCGGCTACAGCTACCGCGCCTCCAAGGCGGCGGCGACCAACGTGGCGCTGAACCTCGCGCGGGAACTGGCGCCGCGGGGCGTCGCCGTGGCGGCCTGGCACCCGGGCTGGGTGCGCACCGACATGGGCGGCGCGGCGGCGGATGTGAGCGTGGAGGAGAGCGCGGCGGGCCTGCTGGCGCGGCTCGACGCCCTGTCGATGGAGACGACGGGGGCGTTCGAGGATTACGCGGGCGACGCCATCGTCCCGTGACGGGCGCCGCCGGGCGGGGGCGCGCGGCGGCGGGGGCCGCCCCGCCCGCCTGCCCCGCCTGCCCCGCCTGCCCCGCCGGGCCGCCCCGCCTGACTGGGCCTGCCGGACGGGCCCTGCCGGACGGAGGCCCCGCCCGCCCCCGCCGCGCTTGACTCGCCGCCCGCGGCGCCGCATCGCAGGCCCATGACCCTCCTCTCCGTCGCCCTCGGCGGCGCCCTCGGCGCCAGCCTTCGCTACCTGACGGGCCGCGCCGCGATCCGGCTGCTCGGCCCCGATTTCCCGTGGGGAACGGTGGCGGTGAACGTGGTCGGCTCCTTCGCCATGGGGCTGCTCGCGGTGGCGATGATGGAACGCTTCCCGGGCGCCTGGGGCCGCTTCGCGCCCTTCGCGATGACCGGGCTCCTGGGCGGGTTCACCACCTTCTCGGCCTTCTCGCTCGACGCGCTGTCGCTGTGGGAGAAGGGGCGCGCCGCGGCGGCCGCGCTCTATGTCGGCGGCTCGGTCACCGCCTCCATCCTCGCGCTCGCCCTGGGCCTCGCCCTCGGCCGCGCAATGTTCGGAGCGGCGGCATGAGCGGCGTCACCCACCACACCATCGGCCCCGACGACGCGGACCAGCGCATCGACCGCTGGCTGCGCCGCCTGCACCCGCATCTCGGCCAGGGCCGGATCGAGAAGATGCTGCGCAAGGGCGAGGTCCGCGTGGACGGCGCCCGGGCGAAATCCAGCACCCGGCTCGAGGAAGGCCAGACCGTGCGCGTGCCCCCGGTGGCCGCGCCGGACCCGGCCGAGGCCCCGGCGGGCGGCGCCGCGGGCGGCAAGGCGGGCGCGCCCGGCGCCCCCGCGGTCCAGACCGGCAAGCGCATCCGCGACGACGACGCCGAGATGATCCAGAAATCGGTGATCTGGCGCGACGAGGCGATGATCGTCCTCAACAAGCCGCCGGGCCTGCCCTGCCAGGGCGGCTCGGGCCAGGGCGACCGGCATGTCGACGGCCTCGCCCCCGCGCTGCAGTTCGGCAAGAACCAGACGCCGCGCCTCGTGCACCGGCTCGACAAGGACACCTCGGGCGTGCTGGTGCTGGCGCGCACCGTCCCCGCCGCGCGCGCGCTGTCCGAGGCGATCCGGCACCGCGACGCGGACAAGATCTACTGGGCGCTGGTCGCGGGCGTGCCCTCGCCCCGCGCCGGGGTGATCAAGTTCGGGCTGGTCAAGGCCGGCGGGCATGGCCGCGGCGGCGAGGGCGAGAAGATGCGCTGCATCCCGCCGTCGCAGATCGACAAGGTCGAGGGCGCCAAGCGCGCGGTCACCGATTTCGCGCTGATCGAGGCCGCGGGCGCCCGCGCCGCCTGGATGGGCCTGCGCCCGGTCACCGGCCGCACCCACCAGCTGCGCGCGCACATGGCCGAGCTGGGCCACCCGATCGCGGGCGACGGCAAGTATGGCGGCTCGGCGCAGGAGAATCTCGGCGACGGCTGGGGCGCGGGGCTTGGCGGCGCGCTGTCGCGCAAGCTGCATCTCCACGCGCGCTCCATCGCCATTCCGCACCCGACGGACGGCAAGACCATCACCCTGACGGCGGAGCCGCCGGAGCACATGATCCGCAGCTTCGAATTCCTCGGCTGGGACTGGAAGAAAGCCCCCGCGGACCCGTTCGCCTTCTACGGCAAGGGCCCGCGCCGCAAGCGCTGAGCCGTCCTGCCATGCGCGGCGCCCCGATGCCGGGGACGCCCGCCGCGGGGCGCAGCGCCCCCTCGCGCGCCCCGCGGAACGCCCTCCACGGGCGATCCCGCCGCCGGGGCGCGTGCGGGCCGTGGGCGGGACCGCAGGCCCTTGAGCGCGCGGCCGCGGCGGCGCAGCCGTCAGTCCAGGTTAAAAGGGCTCAGGCCGTGCCGCCCGTCGCCGACAGCTCGGACGGCGAGATGCCGAGGACGCCCAGCGCCGCGGCCCATTTCGCCTCGTCCTCGGTGTCGAAGACCAGCGCCGGGTCGCCCGGGCAGGTCAGCCAACCATTGGCCTGCATCTCCGCCTCCAGCTGCCCCGAGGACCAGCCCGCATAGCCCAACGCCAGGATCGCCCGCTTCGGCCCCCGGCCCCGGGCGATGGCGCGCAGGATCTCCACCGTCGCGGTCAGCGCCAGCCCGTCCTGGAGCTTCTGGGTCACGCCCGGCGTCTCGAAATCATCGGAATGGAGCACGAAGCCGCGCCCCATCTCCACCGGGCCGCCGAAATGCACCCGGATGCCCTCGGCGTCCGGGGTCTTGTCGATCTTCAGCTGCTGCAGCAGGTCGCCCACGTCCACCTCGCGGCTCGGCTTGTTCACGATAAGCCCCATCGCCCCTTCCTCGGAATGGGCGCAGACATAGATCAGCGTGTGCTCGAAGCGCGGGTCGCCCATGGCGGGGGACGCGATCAGCATCGAGCCGGTCAGCGATCCGTCGTGGGTTACGGTGTTTGAACGATCCATGGGCATGATGATGACCCAGCGCCCTCCCGCGATCAATCTTCCGCTTGGTTGCATTGCGGTACGGTCGCCGCCTTGTGAACGCCGCCCTCTCCCGCAGGCTCGCGACAGAGGTTACATAGACCTCATGAACAGAACCTATCCCGCCCTCCTGATCGCCTGCGCCGCCGCCGCGCCCGCCCTCGCCGCCGGCCCGGGGCCCCGCGCCGACGCGGGCCTGCTGCCCGGCTGGCAGCAGGAGGACGGCGCGCGCCTCGCCGGGCTGCGCATCGCGCTGGCGCCGGGGTGGAAGACCTATTGGCGCAACCCCGGCGACGCGGGCATCCCGCCGCGCTTCGACTGGTCCGGCTCCTCGAACGTCGCGGACGTGCAGGTCCTCTGGCCCCGCCCCCACGCGTTCGAGGCGTTCGGCTACCGCACCATCGGCTACAAGGAGGAGGTGACGCTGCCCCTGCGCGTCACCCCGGTCGACCCCGCCCAGCCGATCGCGCTGCGGCTGTCGATGGAATACGGCGTCTGCTCGGACATCTGCGTGCCCGAGGCCGCCGAGCTCGCCATCGACATCGCCCCGGGCGAGACCGGGGGCGAGGCGCCGATCCGCGCCGCCTGGGCCGCCCGCATCCTGCCCGCCGCCGAGGCCGGGCTGTCGGTCGAGCGTTGCACCATCGCCGGCGCCGGCCTGCAGCGCCGGTTCGAGGGCCGGTTCCGCGCCGCCGCCCCCTTCACCACACCGCCCGTCGTGGTGGTCGAGGCGGGCGAGGACGTCTGGATCGCCCCGGCCGAGGTCACGCTCGACGGCGACGCGATCCTTGCGGGCGCCGAGGTCGAGCTGCTGAGCGAGGACCAGTGGGTGGACCGCGACAGCATCGACGTGACGCTTCTCGGCGACGACCAGGCCATGGTCGCCTTCGGCTGCCGCTGACCCTTCCCGAACCGCCGAGCTCCACACGCCTGCCGCGCATCCGCGCGGCGGGTTTCGCGTTTTGCGCGCCCGCGCGCCGCGCCGGACGCCCCGCGAGTCCGGCGCAAAGACGGCGCAACAAAGTTCCATATGCGACCAATGTGCCGCAGAAAAATTGCGCAAGATTGTTGCGCCCTCGCCTCCGAAAGGTTATGTGCAGTGCAGCGCAGGGGTAACCCGGGTGAATCACCCAGCCCCCCGCGCAGGCGACACAGGCGGGGACGTCCCCCCGCGGCACGGGAACACGGGTCTTGGACCAGGAGAGCGAGATGTTCGACAATCTGCCCCGCGGCACGATCTGCATCGAGGACATGGAAATCGGCATGTCCCGTTACGTGCGCAAGACCATCGAGGACCGCGACATCGCGATGTTCGCCGAGGTGTCGACCGACCACAATCCCGTCCACATGGACGAGGAATACGCCCAGGACACGTTCTTCGGCGGCCGGATCGCGCACGGGATGCTCACCGCCTCGCTGATCTCGGCCGTGATCGGCGAGCAGCTGCCGGGCCACGGCGCGATCTACATGTCGCAGAACCTCAAGTTCATGGCCCCCGTCCGCCCCGGCGACTCGGTCCATGCCGAGGTCACCGTGCGCGACATCGACTACGGCAAGCGCCGCGTCACCCTTGATTGCAAATGCCTCGTGGGCGATACGGTCGTTCTGAAAGGCGACGCGCTGGTTCTGGCGCCGTCCCGCAAGTTCGACTGACCCCGGCCGCCCCGCGCGGCCCCGCGGCCCCGCCGCGGCGGGGTCCCCACCGGGTCGCGAGAGGGTTCATGCGCATCATCGAAGGTCTCGAGGCGGTCCGCGCCGAAGATCGCGGCGCGGCCGTGGCGCTCGGCAATTTCGACGGGGTCCATCGCGGCCACCAGACCGTGATCGACGCCGCCCGCGCCCATGCCGGGCCGGAAGCCCCCCTGGGCGTCGTGACGTTCGAGCCGCATCCCCGCGCCTTCTTCGCCCCCGGCGCGCCGCCCTTCCGGCTGTTGACCGCCGATGCGCGCGCGCACCGGCTGGCCAAGCTGGGGGTGGAACGCCTCTTCGTCATTCCCTTCAACGCCGACCTCGCGGGCCTCGCCCCCGCGGATTTCGCGGGCCGCGTGCTGGGCGACGGCCTCGGCGTCTCCCATGTCGCCGTCGGCGCCGATTTCCGCTTCGGCAAGGGCCGGGCGGGGGATGCCGAGGGGCTGGCGACGCTCGGGGCCGATCACGGCTTCGGCGTCACCGCCGTGCCGCTGCTGGGGGGCGAGGACGCCTTCTCCTCCACCGCCATCCGCACCGCGCTGGCCGAGGGGCGCCCCGAGGAGGCGGCGCACATGCTCGGCCATCTCCACCGCATCGACGGCGAGGTGATCCACGGCGAGAAGCGCGGGCGCGAGCTTGGCTTTCCCACCGCGAACATGTCGCTCGACGGGCTGCACCAGCCGAAATTCGGCGTCTACGCGGTGACGGTGGACGTGCTGGACGGGCCGAGCAAGGGGCGCTATCGCGGCGCGGCCTCGATCGGGGTGCGCCCGCAATTCGGCTCCTATGCGCCCAATCTCGAGGTGTTCCTGTTCGACTTCTCCGGGGACCTCTACGGCGCCGAGCTGTCGGTGGGCCTGGTGGCCTTCCTGCGCGGCGAGGCGAAGTTCGAGGGCGTCGAGGCGCTGGTCGAGCAGATGGGCGCCGATTGCGAGAAGGCCGCGCGGATCCTCGAGGCCGAGGGCCTCTGACCTCCGCCCTGCCCGGGGGCGCCGCCGCCGCCGGACCCGGCCGCGCGCGGGTCTCGCCGGGGGCCCGACCCGCGTTCAGACCGTCTTCCAGACCGTCTCCGCATCCTCCTGCCAGCCGACGCGGGCGAGCAGCGGGGTGTCGTCGTCGAACTCGGTATGGCCGAGGCAGATCCAGCCCTCGAAGGCCCAGTTCGCCGGGGCGGAGAGGATCTGCGCCACTTCCTCCGGGTCGATGATCGACACCATGCCCATGCCCACATTCTCGGCCCGCGCGGCGAGCCAGAGGGTGTGGATGGCCATGGCGGTCGACTGGCGCAGCGTCTCGGGCATGGTGCGGCGGCCGAGGCCGGCGCCCGCCTCGGGATCGGTCTCGGTGAACACCGCCAGCTGCACCGGCGCCTGGTCCATGCCTTGCAGCTTCAGCTGGGCGTAGGCCTGCGCCTTCTCGCCCCGGTATCCCGCGGCGGCCTCGGCGTTGCAGCGCTGGAAGCTGGCCTTGACCGCGGCGCGCAGGGCCTTGTCCTCGACCCGCAGCACCCGCCAGGGGCGGCTGTTGCCGACCGAGGGCGCCCGCTCCATCGCCGCGCGCAGCCGGTCCAGCACCGCCTCGTCCAGCGGATCGGGGCGGAAATGGCGCACGTCGCGGCGCCAGCGCAGGACCTCGGACAGCGCGGCGCGGGCGGTCTCGTCGAATTTCATCTCGCGCAACTCCCATCCGGCGCCGGAAACCGGCCCGAGGGGTAGCGCGGCGCGGCCCGCCTGACCAGAGGGGCGATGGGGGGGACGGACCGCCTTTGCCGATCAGCCCCGCCGCCCCAGCGCCAGCATGGCGGCGATGCCGAGAAGGCTCGCCCCCGCGCAGGCCAGCACCGACCAGCGCCAGCCATCGAACAGCGCCGCCTGCCCCGGCGCGGCGGTGAGCAGCGAGATCAGCTCGATCCCGAAGGCCGAACCGACATAGCGCGCCGTGTTGTTGGCCGCCGATCCCATCGCCTGCCGCTCGGGCGGCACGGTCTGCACCGCGGCATGGCCGAGCGCGGCGTTCAGCAGCCCGTTCGACACCCCCGCCGCCAGCAGCCCCGGCAGCGCCGCCGCCCAGCCCGCGCCCGGAACCAGAAGCAGCAGCAAAAGCTGCCCCAGCGTGCAGCCCCCCATCGCCGCGATCACCCGCATCCGCGGCGAGAGGCCGAAGCTCAGCCCCCCCGCGCCCAGCGCGGCGACGGCGGTGACCGCCGACCAGGCCAGCAGCACCGCGGCGGCCTCGAGCGGGGTCTCCCCCAGCCCGCGCACCAGCACGGTCGGGACCATGGACATCAGCGCCAAGACCCCGGCGCCCGAGGCGAAGGCGGCCAGCGTCGCCCCGGCGAAATCGGCGCGGCGGAACAAATCGAGCCGCAGGATCGGGTGCGGCGCCCGGCGCTCCACCGCCGCTAAGGCGCCGAGCAGCGCCGCGCCCGCCGCCGCCAGCCCCGCCGCGGGGCCGATCCCGCCGCTGCGCAGCACCGTCAGGGCCGAGAGCAGACAGCCCAGCCCGACCATCAGCAGGACCGCGCCCGCAAGGTCCGGCGGCGCGGGCAGGCGCGGCGTCTCGGGCAGGCGCGGGCGGGCCAGCGTCGCCAGCCCGGCGGCGGCGGCGGCGCAGATCCAGTGGATGCCGCTCCAGCCATCCGGGCCGGGGACCAGCCCCGCCAGGATCGGCCCCACCGCCACCCCGGCCCCGAGCCCCGCGGCCCAGACCCCGGCGGCGCGCGCCCGCGCCGGGCCGTCATAGACCAGCCCCAGCAGGCCCAGCCCGCAGGCCATGATCCCGGCGCTGCCCAGCCCCTGCACCACCCGCGCCGCGATCAGCGCCCAGCCCGAGGGCGCCAGCGCCGCCCCGACCGAGGCGAGCGCCGTCAGCCACAGCCCCCCGAGGAACACGCGGCGGCGTCCGCGCGAATCCCCCGCCGCCCCCGCGGCCAGCAGCCCGCAGGCGGCCCCGAGGGGCATGCCGCTCATCCCCAGGCCTGCTGCGCCGCGGAGAGGCCCAGGTCCGCCGTCATCGCCGGAAGCGTGGTCAGCACCGCGGTGAACACCACCAGCGCCAGCATCGTCGCGCCCGCGACCAGCGCCAGCGGCGCATCGGTCACGGCCCCGCGCAGGGCGGCGCGGGCTCCGCGCCGGTCATCCCCGCAGCACCTTGTGGCGCAGCCAGGCCGCGCCGCCCGTCAGCGTGTCGACCGAGAGCAGTTCCAGCGCCGCCGCCGCCGCGCTCGAGTCGGCGCCGTCATAGATCGCCGGGATCCTCCGCGCGCCGTCGAGCACGGGGAACAGGATCGTGCTCGTCTCATCCACCAGCCCGGCCTCGAGGAAGGCCGCGTTCATCACCCCGCCGCCGCAGAGCAGCAGGTGATCGACCCCGAACCCGGCGGCGATGCGCGACAGCGCGTCCTCGATCTCGTCGCCCGCCTTCCCGGCGAAGATCACCGAGACCCCGCGCGCCGCCAGCCGGTCCACATGCGCCTGCGCCACCCGGGTCGAGACCACCAGCACGAGGTGATCGCCGTGGCAGGTGTTCTCCTGCGGGTCCAGCCGCCCGTCCCGGTCGAACGCCACCGCCACGCGCCCGGCGCCCGGCGCGGCGATCACGTCGGCGCGCGGAGACCCTTCGGCCCCCGCCTCGATGTTCGGCGCCCCCTCGCCCACCAGCTCGGCCATCGAGACGCGCCCCACGATCCAGCCCTGCGCGTCCAGCCGCGCCTCGGCTTCCTCGTAGACGCCCAGGATCTCCTCGGGCGGACGGCCCCAGCGTTCGGTCAGCAGCCGCCCGTCCAGCGAGGTGATCATGTGGCAGGTGATGCGCGGACGCGGCATGGCGAGGTCTCCTTCAAGCAGGCGCGCGGCCCGGCGCATCGCCGGGCCGCGGAAACGGCGCTCGCCCCCGGGGGCGCGGAATGGCGCGGGGGGCCGGGCGCCAGGGGGGAAGGGCCGGCAGGCCCGGGCGGGCGGGCGATGCGGCGCAGGCCGCGAGACCCGGCCGCTCCCCCCTGCGGGGCGATCAGCCGCCGTAATCCTCGTCGGACACCTTCTCCATCCAGGTCACGGCCGAGCCGTCCACCGCCTCCTGGATCGCGATATGCGACATCGCGGTGTCGGGCGCGGCGCCGTGCCAGTGCTTCTCCCCGGCCGGGAACCACACCACGTCGCCCTGGCGGATCTCCTCCACCGGGCCGCCCTCGCGCTGCACGCGGCCGCGGCCGAAGGTGACGATCAGCGTCTGCCCCGCGGGATGGGTGTGCCAGGCGGTGCGGGCGCCCGGTTCGAACGTCACCTGCGCGCCGCTCACCCGGCCCGGCGCTTCCGCCGCGAACATCGGGTCGAGCCGCACGGTCCCGGTGAACCAGTCCTCCGGCCCCCTGGCCGAGGCGTTCTGTCCTGCCCTGGTGATCTTCATGTCCGTCTTCCTTGTCTTCGCGCGCCCGAAACCTCAGGCGCGCAGCTTCTCGAATCGATAGGTCAGCGCCGGGCCGCCGGGCGTGCCATAGGCCAGCACCGCCGTCACCATCGCGAAGGGCTCGGCGAAGCGCCCGGTGCTCAGCCCGCCCGCCTCCAGCGGCTCGAACCCCGCGTCGCGCGCCAGGGCCGAGGCGACATCCACCGCCGCCCGCGCATCGCCGTAAACCAGCGTCTGCGGGGCGGGCCCCTGCCCGCGCGCGGCGAAAACCGGCGCGAAGCTCTCGGACGGGTTGGTGTTGAAGCACGCGGCCACCAGCGCCTTGGGGCGCATCCGCGCCAGCGCCTCGGCGCCGCTGTCATCGGGGCCGATGACAAGGCCGCTGTCGGCTTCGTCCAGCGGCACGCAGCAGGTCAGCACCACCTTGCCCGCCAGCGCCCCGGCCGCATCCAGCACCTCGTCCACCCGGGTCCAGTGCACGGCGAGCAGCACGGCGTCGGCCCATTCCGCCGCCTCGGCCACGGTCCCGGCGCGCCCGCCGGTCTCCGCCGCCAGCGCCGAGAGCTTCGCGGGGCGGCGGGCATAGGCGAACATCACCTCGTGCCCCGCGGCGGCCCAGCTGCGCCCCAGCGCGCCGCCCATGCGGCCCGATCCCAGGATGCCGATCTTCATCTCTCGTCCTTTCCGGGCGGTCCGGGCGGGGGCGGGGGCGCGCGCAGGCGCCACCGCCCCCGCCGCCGTCGTCCGGCCGCTTACTCGGCGCGGTCGCCGAAGGTCTTCTTCGCCACCGGCATGGCCGAGAACACCTTCGGCCAGCCCGCGTAATAGGCGAGGTGCGAGAGCATGGCGCCCGCCTCGGCCTTCGTCAGCCCGTTATCCATGGCGCGGTTCAGGTGGAAGGTCATCTGCTCGGGCTGCCCGCCCGCGATCAGCCCCGCCACCGTGATCATCGAGCGGTCCCGCGGGGCCAGCCCCGGACGGCGCCACAGGTCGAGGAACAGCAGCTTCTGGGTGTCGTCCACCACGCCCTGGCTGACATCGCCATAGGTCGAGGACACGAAGTCCTGGCGGGCGGCCTCGGCCTCCTCGTTGTAATCGAGCAGCTCGGCCTGCGCCGGCGGCAGGTCGGCGGGGGCGATGCCGCGCGCCTCGAACACCGGGGCCACCGCCTCGGCCGCCGCGAAACCGTTGCCGACGCCGGTGTAGAACGCCAGGTGCGCGATCGCCTCCGACAGCTCGGCCGGGGTCACGCCCGCGTCCAGCGCCAGCTCGGCATGGGCCGCCAGCGCGTCCGCCTCGTGCCGGGTCATCAGCGCGGCGAAGGTGATCAGCCCGCGGTCGCGCGGCGACAGCGCCTCGTCCCCCCACCGCCCCTCGGCCAGGTACTGGCCCAGGTGCGCCGACAGCGCCGGCGAGACCGTGGCGACCGCGTCGGGCACGATCCGCCCGGCGTCCTGGGCGGCGGCGGAGGAGGTCATCAGGGCCAGGGCGGAAGCGGCGAGTCGCATCTTCATGAGAGAAATCCTTTCAGGGGGTTTCGGTCGTCCCGTACCCCCTGATCTGGCGTGCGCGGCGCGATCCTGAATGCCCGATCGCGTCACCTTGCCCATGAGCGCGCCTCATCAATCGGCCCGCGCGACGCAAACCCCGCCTCAGCCCCGCTCGCGCAGCGCGTCCAGCACCACCTGGAAGGCCGAGGAGGGCCGCTGCCGCGACGGGTAATAGAAATGCAGCCCCGCGAAGAAGGGCGAGAACTTCTCGAGGCACATCACCAGCCGCCCGTCGGCCAGCTCCGCCTCGGCCAGCCGCTCGGGGACATAGGCCAGCCCGTGCCCCTCCACCGCCGCGCGCAGCACCGGGAGGATGGTGTTGAAGCACAGCCGCCCGCCCACCTTGACCCGGAACTCGTGCCCGTCCTCGTCCTCGAACTCCCACCCGTACAGCGCGCCATGGGTGTCGAGCCGCAGGTTGATGCATTCATGCGCGTCGAGGTCCTGCGGCGTCTGCGGCACGCCATGCGCGTCGAAATAGGCGGGCGCGCCGACGCAGACCATGCGCTCGTCCGGGCCGATGCGGACCGAGATCATCCCCTCGCTCACCTGCTCGCCATAGCGCACCCCGGCGTCGCAGCGCGCGGCGGCGAGGTCGGTGAACCCGTATTCCATCACGAATTCCACGTTCACCCGCGGATGCTCGCGCACCACCGGCGCCAGCTTGGGCCAGAGCGCCATGTCGATGGCGTAATCCGTGGCGGCGATGCGCACCGTGCCGCTCGGCGTGTCGCGCGAATCCACCAGCGCCTGCAGCCGCCGCTCGATCCGCTCGAAACAGGGGTTGAGGGTGGCCAGCAGGTCCTCCCCCTCCGCCGTCGGCGCGACCGAGCGGGTGGTGCGGGTCAGCAGCCGCAGCCCCAGCCGCGTCTCCAGCCCCTTGATCGTGTGCGAGAGCGCGGATTGCGAGACGTTGAGCCGCGCGGCGGCCCGGGTGAAGCTGCGCTCCTCGGCCACGGCGGCGAGGGCGATCAGGTCGGTGATGTTTTCGCGAAGCATGGCGGCGGCCCTGGTCTGGCGCGCCGGGACGAGGGGGGCGGGTCGGCGCGCGCTGCTTGGGGCACGATATGCGCCGCGCTCATGAAATGTCGACATCGTGCGATGGCGCCGCCTGGAAGGAGGACCGGGGGCCGGGCGGCGCGCTCAGCGCCGCTCGAGGCGCAGCAGCCGGTCGCGGCTCGGCCCCTCGCGGCGGGGCGAGCGCTGGGTGGTGATGACCAGGATCCCGTCCCCCGCCGCGTCCACGTCGCGGATGCGGGCCCCGAGGGGGATGCGGGTCACGTCGCCCCCCGGCGTCACCTCCAGCAGCCCCTGCGCGCGCAGCCCGGCGACCAGCAGCCGGTCGCCGTCCCAGGCGAGGCCCGAGGGCGCCCAGGTCGAGCCGCCCGAATGGGCCAGCGGCGCGCGCATGTCGCCGCGCGCGTCATCTCCCTGGATCTCGGGCCAGCCGTAATCGCCGCCCTTCTCGATCCGGTTGACCTCGTCATGGCCGGACTGGCCGTGCTCGGCCGCGTACATGACCCCCGCACCGTCCCAGGCGATCCCCTGCGGGTTGCGGTGGCCAAGGGACCAGACGGGAGAGCCGGGGAACGGGTTGTCCGCGGGCACGCCCCCGTCCGGGGTCAGGCGCAGGATCTTGCCGGCGAGGTCCGACAGGTCCCGCGGCGCCGCCCGCCGCTCGGTCCAGCCGGTGGCGACATAGAGCATCCCGTCCGGCCCGAAGGCGACCCGCCCGCCATTGTAGAGGGGGTGGCCCGGGATCCGCGCGACCAGCTCGCGCGTTTCGACCCATTCGTCCCCGCGCCGCTCCGCCTCGATCACCCGGTTGAAGCGGGAGTCGGGGGTTCCGGCGTGGTGATAGAGGATGACGCGCCCCGAGGTCTCGAAATCCGGGGTGAGCGCGAGGCCCATCAGCCCGCCGCCGCGATGGGACAGGATCGGGACCGCGCTGCGCACCGGCCGGCGGGTGAAGGCGCCGCCCGAGAGGATGCCGAGGGTCCCGTCCTTCTCGGTGATGTAGATCGCATCGCCATGCCGGGCGACGTCCCAGGGATAGGAGAGGCCGGAGAGCAGTTCCTCGACCCCCTCCTGCGCCGCGGCGGGGGCGGGGGCCAGGGCGGACAGGAGCGCGGGCGCGAGGGCGGCGAGCCCCAGCGCGAAGGCGGCGGCGCGGCGGCGCGGGAACGGGCGGGGCATGGCGGAACCTCCGGGGGCTGGCGGGCGCGGCCGGCGGGCGGCGGGATGGCGGGCGGCGGCTTCGGGCGCTCGCGGATCGGGGCGGCGCGGCCCCGATGCGAAAGCGCCCGCCGCGCGGAGGAAGACGCGCGGCGGGCTGAAGCGATGCGGCGGAGGTCCAGGCGCCGCCTCCCGCCACCGGGGGAGGGCGGAAGGCCTGCGCCGGGCCGCGCCCGACCTGGGGGGGATCCGGGCGGAGCAAGGGGGGCGACCCGCCGTGGGGTTCCGCGCGCCGGGCCGGGGAGGGGGCCTTGCGCGCGGGCGGCGGGCCGCCCGGCCGCGTCGCTCGTTCCCGGGTCAGTCGTGCGCATGACCCTCGTGGTACTCGGCGTCGGTCACATGCGCGCCCCAGGCCACGTTCTGGCCGTTCTCGTCCTGCTGCTGGATCGCGCAATGGGTGACCGAGGACTTGTCGGTGGCGCCGTGCCAGTGCTCGACGCCCGGCGGGCACCAGACCACGTCGCCGGCGGTCATCACCTGTTTCGGCTGGCCGCGCTCCTGCACCCAGCCGGTCCCGTCGGTGACGATCAGCATCTGGCCCTGCGGGTGGGTGTGCCAGGCCGAGCGGGCGCCGGGGGTGAACACCACGCGCCCCGCGCTCGAGCGCATCGGGTCCTCGGCGCCGAACATCATCTCCACGTAGACCGTGCCGGTGAACACCTCGGACGAGCCGATCATGCCCTGCCGCTCGGCGCCCTTGCGGACCTCCATCGACTGGGCCGCGGCGGCGCCGGGCAGCGCCAGCGCCGGGGCGGCGAGCGCGAGGGCGAGGACGCCCGCGGCGCGCAGCGAGGCGCGGGCCGCGGATTCTGCGGCGGTTTTGTGGGCGGCGTTGGGGGCGGTCGTCATGATCGTCTCCTTCAATGCGTGTGCGCCCGGCCCCGGGGAGGGGGGAGGAGGGGGGGGGCGCTGGGCGGCGACGGGGCGGGCGGCATGGCCGCGCGCTGCCGTTGGGGAAGAAGGTAGGGGCCGCCGGGCCCCGGTTAATGCCGCCGCGCCCGATCCCGGTCATGGGCTGCGCTCATCAATCCGCGCCCGCCCCGCGCCGGGCGCCTGCCCGACCTTTGCCCCGCGCGCGCCCGGCCAGGCCCCCAAGCAGGCCACCGCCAGGCCCACGGCCAGGCCACCGCCAGGCCCCCGAGCAGGCCACCGCCAGACCCACCGCCAGGCCACCGCCAGGCCCCCAAGCAGGCCACCGTCAGGCGATGTACACCTCCACCGGCTCGGCCCGGCCCGGCAGGCGCTGCGGGCCGACGGCGCGCAGGGGGGGCGCCAGCGCCGCCGGGTCGCGCCCGGCGCGCCGCACTTCCGCCAGCGTCGCGGCGCTGACCGCGAGGCGCGCGCCATGGGCGCGGGTCAGCCGCTCCAGCCGGCTCGCCACGTTCACGGTGTCGCCCAGCACGGTGTAGTCCCGCCGCCGCGCATCGCCGAAGGACCCGGCGATGGCCTCGCCGAAATGAAGCCCGATGCCGACCCGCACCGCCGGGCCGCCCTGGGCGGCGAGCTCCTCGCGCCAGGCCTCCATCTCGGCCAGGATCGCGCCCGCGCAGGCCAGCGCCCGCGCCGCCTCGTCGCCGCGCGGGCGCGGCAGGCCGAAATGCACCAGCGCGCCGTCGCCGACCATCTTGTCCACCGCCCCGCCATGGGACGCGGCCGCGCGCACCACCCGCGCCTGCAGCTCGCCCAGCAGGGCCAGCACGTTCTCGGGCGGCAGGCGCTCGGACAGCGCGGTGAACCCGACCAGGTCCACGAACAGCGCCGCCGCCGGGCCCTTCACCGGGCGGTCCAGCGCCGCGGGGTCGGCGGCCAGCTCCTCGGCCAGCTCGGGCGGGAAATAGCGCGACAGGGCGGCGCGGTGGGCCTCGGCCTCCAGCCGCCGCCGCGCCCGTCCGCTGCCGCGCTGCACGGTCAGCGTCAGGATCACGGTGGCCAGCGACAGCGCCATGACCTCGTTCGCCAGCCGCGTCAGGCTGACCGCGTCGGGCGACAGGAAATCGGCGATCAGCGCGCTGGTCGAGGCCGCGCCCTCCAGCGCCTCGACCGAGGTGTAGGCCCGCGCTCCCGGCAGCCCCGCGACCCAGAGATACCCGGCCGTCCAGGCCAGCACCGCGCTGATCCCCGACCACATCACCAGCCGGGGCGACTGGCTCAGCGCCATCCCCGCGAGGAACACGAACATGTAGACGACGTTGCCGAGGCGCAGGTTCAGGATCGGCGTCCAGCCCTCGACCGCGTAGGAGGACGGGACGATCAGCACATAGGCCAGCAGGCAGGCGTCGAGCGTCAGGAACGGCGCCGCCGCCAGGGTCGCGTGCCCCATCCGCCGGGCCAGCAGCCAGGGCGGGAAGCCGAGCGCGGCGAAGCCCGCGATGACGGCGGCGTAAAGCCCCGCGCGCTCGATCGGCAGGGTCGCGAGCACCCAGACCCCCAGCAGGCCCAGCGCCGCGAGGCGCGCGGCCAGCATCCAGCCGAGGGCCGAGATCTCCTCCCGCGCCATGGCCCGGCCCACCGGGTCGCGCGGCGGCGGCGGCGCAAGGCGGCGCAGCAGGCCGCGGGCGGGCGCGGGCGCGGCGACGTCCGGCGCGGCGGCGTTCGGCGCGGGGGCGTCAGGCGCAGCGACCTCCGGCGCGGCGGCGTCCGGCGCGGCGATGTCGGGCGCGGGGGCGGCGGCGGGGCTTCCCGCTGGACGGGCGGCGGAGACGGACGGCATTGCGGATCCCGGAACGGGCGCCGGGCCGAGGCGGGCCGGGCGCGGGGGACGCGGCCATACGCGCCGCAAGGGGAAAGCCGGTCGAACGGCGAAAGGGGGGCGGCCGCGCGCGCGGCCGCCCCCCTTCCTCTACGCGGTCCCCGGGGGGCGCGGATCAGCCCTGCGAGGCGAACTCCGTCCTGATCGTCGGCAGGGCGCGCACCCGCACCCCGGTCAGCGCCGCGGCGGCGTTGACCACCGCCGGGGCGACGCCCGGCAGGCCCGGCTCGCCGACCCCGCCCATGGGCGCGTCGCTTTCCAGGACCACGGTTTCGACCTTCGGCATCCGGCCGCGGGGCAGGATCGAGTACATGTCGAAATTGCGCGCCTCGGGGGCGCCGTCGGTGTAGACGACCTCCTCCAGCAGCGTCTGCGACAGGCCCAGCGCGACGGCCGAGGCCACCTGGCCGCGGATCGCCTCGGGGTTCACCGCCGTGCCGCAGTCGATGGCGACCCAGATCCGGTGCACCTCGATCTGCCCGGCCTCGAGCGAGACCTCGGCGATGGTCGCCACCTCGGACCCGAAGGGCGAGGCCATGGCGACGCCGCGGGCCTTGGTCACGCCCCCGTCCTCATACGGTCCCGGCGTCCAGCCGCCCGAGAGGGTCACCACCTCCTCCAGCAGCCGCGACAGGCGCGGGTTGTCCGCCAGCAGCGCCCGGCGCAGCTCCAGCGGGTCCTTGCCCCCGGCGGCGGCGACCTCGTCGAGGAAGCCCTCGTAGAAGAAGTCGTGCATCGAGTGCCCGACCGAGCGCCAGTAGCCGATCATCGCCGGGTTCTTCTCATGAATCTGGGCGACGCGGGTGTTGGGGATGGCGTAGGACTTGCCCGAGACGCCTTCGACGGCCGACAGGTCCTTGCCCGGAGGGGCGCCGTACCAGCGGCCCGTGGGGCCCTCGCCCACCGTCTCGGCCATCAGCGCCACCGGCATCCCGTCTTCGTCGAGCCCGGCGCGGAAGCGGGCATGGCCCATCGGGCGCAGCGCGTCGCGCAGGAACTCCTCCTCGCGCGACCACAGCACCTTGACCGGGCGGCCGACGGCCTTCGCCAGCCGCACCGCCTGCGGGAACGGGCCGGTGGAATTCTCGTAGAAGAAATGCCGCCCGAAGAACCCGCCGAGCTGGGGCGAGTGGATCATCACCTGCCCGGGCTCGAGGCCCGCGAGCTTCGCGGCCTCGGCCTGGTGCATCTCGGGCGCCTGGTTGGGCAGCCAGATCTCCAGCGTGCCGTCATCGTTGAAACGGGCGATGGCCGAGGGCGGCTCGAGCTGGCCATGGGCCAGGAAGGGCGCGTCGTAACGCGCCTCGACCACCTGCGCCGCGCCCTCGAGGGCGGCGGCGGCGTCGCCCTTCTCCTCGAACACCGCGCCATCGCCGGTCGCGGCGTGCAGCGTCTCGCGCAGCCCGTCGGTGGAGAAATCGGCGGGCAGCGGGAAGCGGGCGCCCTCGCCCTCGGTCCACTCGACCTCGGCGGCGTCGGCGGCGGCGCGGGCGCGCCACCAGCGGTCGGCGACCACGGCCACGGCGCCGGGCAGAAGATGCACGGAATGCACCCCGCGCATGGCCTCGAGCTCGGCGCGATTGGCGATCGAGGCCGGCTCCATCCCCAGCCGCGGCGCGTGCTGGACGGCGGCCAGCAGCATGTCCGGGACCGAGAGGTCGATGGCGTATTTCGCCTTGCCGGTCGACTTGTCGCGCACGTCCATGCGCGGCACCGACTTGCCGATATAGCGGAAATCGCCCTGCTTCAGCGGCGGCTCGGCGGGGACGTCGAGCGCCATCGCGGCCTCGGCCAGCTCGGCATAGGCGATGCGGCGGCCCGAGGCGGCGTGAAGGACGGCGCCCGGCTCGGTCGTCAGCTCTCCGGCGGGGACGTCGAGGCGCGTCGCGGCGGCCTCGATCAGCATCGCGCGGGCGGCGGCGCCGAGGCGGCGCATGGTCATGAACGAGGACCGCACCGAGCTGGAGCCGCCGGTGATGCGCATGCCGCCCATCACCTGGTAGTCGCGGCCCGGGGGCGCGCAGACCACCTCGAACGCCTCGATATCGGCGTCAAGCTCCTCGGCCACGATCTGGGCGATGCCGGTGGCGACGCCCTGCCCGCCCTCGACGAAGGGCGAGTTCAGCAGGATCGAGCCGTCTTCGCGGATGGTCAGGAAGGCGGGGACGCGGGTCCCCGGGGTGATCTCCGCCGCCTCGGCGCGGGCGAATTTCGGCGTCAGCGCGACGGCGAGGGTCAGCCCCGCGGCGGCCCCGAGGAAGCCGCGGCGCGACAGGTTCACGGGGCCCTTGGCGCGGGCGATCTCGTCGCGCAGGCCGGGGGCCAGGGCCGGGGCGTCGCCGGTGGTGACGCGCGGGGCGCCGGGGGCGGCGTCGGTGCGGGCGGTGCGGGCGGGTTTGGGCAGTCGGTCGAACATCTCGTCTCGCTCCTTCACGCCTTCTGGGTCAGCTCGGCCAGCGCGGCGTCGATGGCGTTGTAGGACCCGCAACGGCAGAGGTTGGAGACCGCGTAGGCCGCGTCCTCGGCCGTCGCGTCCGGGTTTTCCTTCAGCAGCGCGGTGGTGGCCATCACCTGCCCGGACTGGCAGTAGCCGCATTGCGGGACCTGGTGCCTGACCCAGGCGTCGACGACCTTCGCGCCGACCGGGTCCTGCTCGACCGCCTCGATGGTGGTGATCGACGACCCCTCGACCGCCTCGACCGGGGTGACGCAGGACCGGGTGGCGACCCCGTCGACCATCACCGTGCAGGCGCCGCACATCGCGATGCCGCAGCCATACTTGGTGCCGGTCAGGCCCAGCTCCTCGCGGATGGCCCAGAGGAGGGGGGTGTCGGGTTCGATGTCGAGATCGCGCGTCTCGCCATTCACGGTCAGCTTCATGTCCTGGCTCCTGTCGCTTGGCTGGGCGCGCGCCGCCGATGGAGGGAGGGGGCGGCGGCGCGCAGGCTGCATGGCCGTTGAGGTAGGGAACGATTTCGCCCCGGCATGGCCTTTGGATTCACATGGATGATGAGCCGCGCTCATCAAACACATGTTCGTGGGGGCGATTGTCACCGGGGCGTGGCGGGTGGATTATTAAGGCGACCTTACGGCAGGAGTTTTCGCCATGCCCCGCATTTACCCCCTCCCCCCTTTCGACCGTCACCGGCGCTTCGGTCCCGCCCTGCTCGGCATCGGCGCCCTGGCGGCGCTGATCGCCTGCAGCTGCCCGCGCGACGCGCATGCCGCCGAGGGCGCGCGGCTGCGCCTGGTGATCGACGGGGCCGCGCATGGCGCGACGCTGGCGGACACCGCCGCGGCGCAGGATTTCGCCGCGATGCTGCCGGTCTCGGTCGAGATGGAGGATTACGCGGGCAAGGAGAAGATCGCCCAGCCCCCGCGCGCGATCCGCACCGAGGGCAGCGCGGGCGGGCACAGGCCCGCGGCCGGGGACATGACCCTGTTCGCGCCCTGGGGGAACCTCGCCTTCTTCTACGGGGCGGCGCCGGCGCATTCGGGGCTGCACCTGCTGGGCCGCATGGATGGCGGCGCGCTGGCGGCGATCAGCCGCCCCGGGGTGATGACCGTGCGCATCGAGGCGGTGGAGTAAGCGGCGCCGGGCCGGCCCGGGCCGTCCCGCTCAGCCCGCGATCTCGAACCGGGCCGGGCCGGTCTTGTGCAGCGCGCCGAGATCGCCCGCGACGGCGCCGAGCTTCACCAGCCCCGGGGTCGAGCCGAACGGCTCCAGGAAGATCGCCAGGTTCCCCCAGGGGGCGTAGAGCATGATGTCCCCCGCATGCGCCGCCGCCCGCGCCGGGGCGCCCGTGCGGTCGAGCTTGCGCGGCAGGTCGGCCACCCGCTCGATCCCGTGGTAATCGGCCAGGTCCAGGTCCAGCGGCAGCAACGCGGCGAAATCCCGCCCGGCGGGCGTGTCGTCGAGCGTCGCGGGAAGAACGGCGTCCCCGATCAGGATGCGGATGGCGGTCATGGCGGGCTCCGGGGGCTGACAAGGGGAACGGGCGCGGGCGCGGGCCCGCCGACCCTATCTGGCCCCCGCCCCGCCGCGGCGGAAGCCCGCGCGCGTCGATGGCGGTCATGAGCGCCGCTCATCAGCCGCGCGCGGCCCGCGAGATCCCCGCGCAGGGCCATCCCGGGCAAGCGCCCCGCCGCACCGCCTGCCGCACCGCCGCCCGCCCCGCCCGCCTTCCCGCCCGCCGCCCCGTCAGGCCCGCGCCCCGACGCCCCGCCCGCGCCGCTTCCGCGCTGGACCTGCCCCGCCGCTTGTGATCCTGTCCCGCCCCATGACCGACATCGACCGAACCGGCCTGTCCCCGGGCTACTGGCGCCGCAAATCCCTCGACGACATGAACCGCGCCGAGTGGGAGGCGCTGTGCGACGGCTGCGGGCGCTGCTGCCTGCTCAAGCTCGAGGACGAGGACACCGAGGAGGTCATGTACACCTCGGTGCATTGCCGCCTCTACGACCCCGACACCTGCCGCTGCGGGAACTACGCGCATCGCAAGCGCCTGGTCCCCGGCTGCGTGCAGCTGACCCCCGACACCATCGAGGCCTCCGCCCCCTGGATGCCCGAAAGCTGCGCCTATCGGCGGCTGTTCGAGGGGCGCGAGCTGCCCGAGTGGCACCCCCTCGTGACCGGCGATCCCGAGAGCCCGCGCAAATCAGGGGCCGCGATGACGACCGGCCTCACCCCCGAATGGGAGGTCGATGACGACGACCTGGAAGACTTCGTCGTGAAAGGAGTTCTCTGACATGTGGTTCACCTCCGACAATGCCGGCCCGGCCCATCCCGCGATGCTCGAGGCGATTTCCGCGGCCAATGACGGCTATTGCGGCTCCTACGGCGCCGATCCGATCTCGGCCCGCGTCGAGGCGCAGGTGCGCGAGATCTTCGAGGCGCCGAACGCCAAGGTGTTCCTGGCCGCCACCGGCTCGGCGGTCAACGCCATCGCCCTCGGCGCGCTCTGCCCGCCCTGGGGCACGGTGTTCTGCCACACCAACGCCCATGTGGAAGAAGACGAGTGCGGCGCGCCGGAGTTCTACACGAACGGCGCCAAGCTGACGCTGGTCCCCGGCGATCACGGCAAGATGGACCCGGAGGCGCTGCGCCGGACAATCGCCCACACGGGCCGCGGCGGGGTGCACAACGTCCAGCGCGGCGCGGTGACGCTGACCAACGTCACCGAGCTCGGCGGCGTCTATTCGGCCGCCGAGGCCGCCGGGATCGGCGCGGCGGCGGCGGAGTTCGGCCTGCCGCTGCACATGGACGGCGCCCGCTTCGCCAACGCGCTGGCCGCCTCGGGCGCCACGCCGGCCGAGATGAGCTGGAAGGCCGGCGTCGACATCCTCTCGCTCGGCGCCTCCAAGAACGGCGCCATGGCGGCGGAAGCCATCGTGCTGTTCGAGCCGGAGGCGCTGCACGCCCGCATGGGCGGCGACAAGGCGTGGGAGATCGAGCTGCGGCGCAAGCGCGGCGGGCATCTCTTCTCCAAGATGCGCTACGTCTCGGCGCAGATGGATGCGTGGCTGAAGGACGGGCTGTGGCTGCAGCTGGCGTCCCAGGCCAACGCCCGCGCGGCGGCGCTGGCCGAGGGGCTGCGCGGCGCGAACGGGGTGGAGTTCCTGCACCCGGTCGACGCCAACATGCTCTTCATCTCCGCCCCCCGCGGCGCCCACAAGCGCGCGCAGGCGGCAGGGGCGCATTACTACATGTGGCCCTTCGACCAGTCGCTGGAGGGGCCGGAGGACGAGATGCTCTCCTGCCGCCTGGTGTGCAACTGGGCGACCACGGAACGGGACGTCGAGGACCTGGCGCGGCTGTTCGGGGGCTGAGGGGCGGCCTGGAACGGCTGACTTCGGCGCTTAATTGCGCAGGGGAGGAGGGGATTCATCCCCTCCTCCTCCGCCCCCCCTCCTCCCGCAACCCGGATTCAGGAATCAGCCCCTAACAAAAGGGGAGGGTTCGGGAGGGTTCTCCCTCCCGATGGGGGATCGGGGGCGAAGCCCCCGCCACGGCTCTCCAAACGCAAAACGGCGGCCCCGGGGGGCCGCCGTTTTCATGACGTTCGAACGGAACTTCACCCCTGCGGATCGCCGTTCTCCTCCGGCCGCTCCTCGGCCTGGAAGCCGAGGGTCTTCGGGTCGAACTCGTAATGCTTGCCGCAGAACTGGCAGTCGGCGGTCAGCTTGCCCTCGTCATTGGTCATGTGTCCGATATCCTTGGCCGAGTACTGGTGCAGCGCCGCGACCACCTTGTCGGCGGAACAGGTGCAGCCGAAGGCGACCGGCTGCTTGTCCCAGACGCGCGGCGTCTCCTCGTGGAACAGGCGCAGCAGCAGGGTCTCCATCGTCACCTCCGGGCCCAGCAGCTCCGACTGCTCGACGGTGTCGAGCAGCATGTTCACCCGGTTCCACTTCTCGGCGTGATCCTCGCCGCCCATCGCCGCGACGTCGGCCGAGGACAGCAGCCCGCCCTCGCCCGAGCCGCCCTCGGCCGGGGCGCGCTTGCTCATGCCCGGCTTGGGCATCTGCTGCAGCATCACGCCGCCGCCGCGCCAGGTGCGGCCCGCCTCGGGGGTCTCGACCTCGGACATGGTGACGATGATGCGGGTGGCGATCTGCTCGGACTGGGCGAAATAGGTCTCGGCGCAATCGGCCAGCGACTGGCCCGACAGCGGCGTCATGCCCTGGTAGGGCTGCATGCCCATGCCCTGGTCGATGATCATGCCGAAGATGCCGCGCCCGATCTGCGGATAGGCGGGGGCGAGCAGGTCCAGCCGCTCGGGGTCGTAACCGGCATAGGCGCGGATCGTCGCCGGCTCGCCTTCCTTGGTCGGCGCGAACCAGTCGGTGGCGAGCAGCCGGATCGGCCCGTCGCCGCGCACCTGCAGCGACAGGCGCCAGCGCAGCTTCATCGCCTGGCCCATCAGGGCGGTGATGAGGGCGATCTCGGCCGCGAGGCCCGCGACCACGGGCGGGTAGTCGTGCCCCTCGAGCATCCGCACCAGCGTGCCGTCGAGCCGCGCGGCGCGGCCGCGCACGTCGGCGGCGTCGAGCTGGAAGGGGAGGACGACGTCCTCGTTGCGGGAAGCGGCATCGGTCATGGGAATCCTCCGGGCGCGCGCGGATCGCGGGTGGCCCGGGGAACGGCCCCGGGCGTGAAGCCGTTCCATATAGGCGCCCGCGCGCGTCTTCCAGCCCCCCGGCGGCCCGTCCCCGCCGCCGGGCGGGGTTTTCGCCGGGCGGCAGGGGCCCTGCCGCCGCAGCGCCGCCGCCCCCCGCGCGCCGCCGCCGCCTTGACCCCGCGCCCCGCCGCCCCGAGGTTCGGGCCGTCCCCCCTCGCGGGCGGCGGCTCCCGGGGCCCCAGGCCGGGCCGCGGCCCGGCCGCGCCCTCGCCGCCTCTCCCCGGGTCCCTGCCCCGGTCCCCAGTTCACGGAGCCGCCCATGCGCCGTTTCGGCGAAGCCGTCCGCCCCGACGCCCCCTATCGCGAGCGCCCCGGCGCCTATGCCGTGATCCTCTCGGGCCGCGAGATCCTGCTGGCCGCCACGCCCAACCAGGGGGAATCGCTGCTGCTGCCGGGCGGCGGGATCGACCCCGGCGAATCGCCCCTGCCCGCCCTCCACCGCGAGGTGTGGGAGGAAACCGGCTGGCGCGTGCGCCATGTCCGCCGCCTCGGGGCCTTCCAGCGCTATTGCTGGATGCCGGACTATTCCATGTGGGCGCGCAAGATCTGCCATATCCACCTGTGCCAGGCCGGTCGGCGACTGTCCGAGCCCTACGAGCCGGACCACACCCCCGTCTGGATGGACGCGGAGGAGGCGGCGGAGCGGCTCAGCGTCTCGGGCGAACGCTGGTTCCTGCGCGCGCTGCTGGACGGGCGGGTATGAGCGGCGGGGACAAGCCCGGCTGCGGGCACGGCCGCGCGCATGACCATGACCATGACCACGGGCATGACCACGGGCACGAGCACGGGCACGACCCGCTCGCCGCGCCCTGGGCCTGGACCGGCCTCGCCCACCTGCGCCCGCGCGGCCCGAACCAGCTGCTCGACCCCGGCGAGGGCGCCTTCGCCCAGGTGGTTGCGATGGGGGACGAGGCTGATTTCCGCGCCGCCCTCGACGCCGAGCTGGCCGAGGACGGCAGGCTGGCCCAGATGACCCTCGTCGCGCTCGACAACGTGATGCCGCTGATGGACGGGCATCTCGCGCAATGGCCGCAGGAAGCCGCCGGGATCATCGACGAGACCGACGCGGAGGACCCGTTCTGCATCGCGCTCTTCCACGTCTACCACGACGACGCCTGACGCCCCCTGCCGCCCGCGCCCCCGCCCGCCGCGCGCCGCGGGCGCCCGGCCCGCCGCCCGCATGACGCCCGGCGCGGCGCCCCCGTCCCCACCTCCGCACCCCCTCCGCGGCGCCGCATTTCCTTGACTTGGCCCCGCCCCCGCATAGGGTGCGTGCGCCCCGCCCGGACCCTCCGCGCGGGGGCCTGATCCATTTCATGACCTCAAGTCCAAGGATGAAGCCGATGCTCGACGCGCCCGAAAACCGCATGGTGACCGTCACCCTGCCCGACGGCGCTCAGCGGACTTACCCCGCCGGCACCACCGCCGGGGACGTCGCCGCCGACATCGCCAAGTCCCTCGGCAAGGCCGCCATCGCCGCGCGCATCGACGGGCGCTTCACCGACCTCTCCGAGAAGATCGAGGCGGACGCCGCGCTCGCCCTGCTGACCATGAAGGACCGCAAGGAGGCCGAGGAGCTCGTCCGCCACGACTGCGCCCACATCATGGCCCGCGCGGTGCAGGAGCTGTGGCCCGACGTGAAGGTCACCATCGGCCCGGTCATCGACAACGGCTGGTATTACGACTTCGACCGCAAGGAGCCGTTCACGCCCGACGACCTCGAGGCCATCGAGAAGAAGATGCGCGAGATCATCGCCGCCAACGATCCCGTGACCACCGAGGTCTGGGAGCGGAGCCGCGCGATCGCCCACTACGAATCCACCAACGAGCCGTTCAAGGTCGAACTCGTCGGCATGATCCCCGAGGGCGAGCCGATCCGCATGTACTGGCACGGCCACTGGCAGGACCTCTGCCGCGGCCCGCACCTCGCGCGCACCGGCCAGGTGCCGCCGGATGCGTTCAAGCTCACCCACGTGGCGGGCGCCTATTGGCGCGGCGATCACCGCAACAAGCAGCTGCAGCGCATCTACGGCCTCGCCTTCCTGACCAAGAAGGAACTCACGGCCCACCTGACCATGCTGGAGGAGGCCGCCAAGCGCGACCACCGCAAGCTGGGCAAGGAGATGGACCTCTTCCACCTGCAGGAAGAGGCCCCGGGCATGGTGTTCTGGCACCCGGCGGGCTGGTCCGTGTACCGCGCCCTCGAAGACTACATGCGCCGCCGCCAGAACGCGGCCGGCTACCAGGAGATCCGCACCCCCCAGGTCGTGGACCGCAAGCTCTGGGAAGCCTCGGGGCACTGGGACAAGTACCGTGAGAACATGTTCATCACGGAGATCGACGAGGGGTCCGAGGCCGGGTCCCATGCGAACGAGAAGCGCACCAACGCGCTCAAGCCCATGAACTGCCCCTGCCACGTGCAGGTCTACAACCAGGGCCTCAAGTCCTATCGCGACCTGCCGCTGCGCCTGGCGGAGTTCGGGTCGTGCCACCGCTACGAATCCTCGGGCTCCATGCATGGCCTCATGCGCGTGCGCGGCTTCGTGCAGGACGACGCCCATATCTTCTGCACCGAGGACCAGCTGGAGAAGGAATGCGCGGACTTCATCAAGCTGCTGTCCTCGGTCTACGAGGATCTCGGCTTCGAGAAGTTCGACATCAAGTTCTCCACCCGCCCCGAGACCCGCGTCGGGTCCGACGAGGTCTGGGACAAGGCCGAGACCGCGCTGGAAGGCGCGATCAAGTCGCTGGGCCTTCCGTATGAGATCGACCCCGGCGAGGGCGCGTTCTACGGGCCGAAGCTCGACTTCAAGCTGACCGACGCGATCGGGCGCGAATGGCAGTGCGGCACCTTCCAGGCCGACTTCAACCTGCCGGAACGCCTCGAGGCCGAGTACACCACCGCCGGCGACACCCGCGCGCGGCCCGTGATGCTGCACCGGGCGATCCTCGGGTCGTTCGAGCGGTTCCTCGGCATCCTGATCGAGAACCACGCGGGCCGCTTCCCGCTGTGGCTGGCGCCGAAGCAGGTGATGGTGGCCACCATCACCTCGGACGCGGATGACTACGCCGCCGAGGTGGTCGCGGCCCTGCAGGCGAAGGGGCTGCGCGTCGGCCTCGACACCCGCAACGAGAAGATCAACTACAAGGTCCGCGAGCATTCCAACGCCAAGATCCCCGCGATCATCGCGCTGGGCCGCAAGGAGGTCGAGGACCGCGCCGTCTCGGTGCGCCGTCTCGGCGCCCAGGGCCAGACGGTGATGAGCCTCGACGAGGCCGTCGCGGCGCTGGCGGACGAGGCGACCCCGCCGGACCTGCGCAAGGGCTGATCGCCCGGCGCTGCGCAGGCGTATCGGAACGAAAAAGGGCGGCCCCGGCGGGCCGCCCTTTTCAATTTCCGAAAGATCAAAAGGCCAATCGTGTTCTTCCCCGCCCCAGCACCATTGACCTCTAGCACAAGAAAAGCCCCGGACCTTGGTCCGGGGCTGAATATGGTGCGGGGTGGCGGATTCGAACCGCCCGGCGGCTCCCAGCGATTGGCGTCACGGATGGGACTCGAGGCATCGACTGTCGTGGCTTCACTTGCTTCCCAGACCCCGCAGCGCCGCCAGAATAGCCAAGACAGTGTCGATTGCAGCAATGTATATATTCATTCCACTTCCTCCATTTTCAAAGCTCAAGACAATCAAGAACCAGCGAAACAGGGGCAGGAAAGCAACAAGCCACGGCACGATACCGATGATGAGTGCATCCAGAGCGACCAAGGCCGAGCTGAATTTCAGCCAAAACTAGCAGGAAACCGAAGTATAGTCAAGGGCTGATTTGCCCCCCCACGAGGCAGAATGTTTCAAGAGCCACCGCCAAATTAAAAAAAGAACTTCGCTTCTTCCATTCCCTCAGCGCAGCTCCAGCGCCAGGTGGGGAATGCCCGAGGACAGCCGCCCGACCGAGACCCCGGCGCCGTCCACATCCGCCTGCACCCGCTCGCGCGACAGGTGGACGGGGGAGAGGTTCTTGCCCTCGCGGCTTTCCAGGAACTGGATCTGCACCCGCCAGAGGCCCGGCTTCTCGCCCAGCGCCACGCGCAGCACCTTCGCGCGGACGGGGTCCGAGCCCATGTAGCGCGCCCAGACCTTCTCCTCAGCCTCCAGCGGCGCGCCCTCGGGGCCCTTCACGGCGCTGGCGCGCAGGGTGTTCCAGTCGGGCGCCCCCATCAGGCGGGCCAGCGCCTCGAGCGCCTGGGACGCGCTCATCTCTTCGCCGCGCGCATGGGCGCGGGCGCGCAGCCGCGCAGCCTGGTCCTTGAGGCGCGGGACGGGCGGAACCGGGCGGCGCCCGGCATGTTCGGTGGTCATCGTCTCATCCTCTCGCGCGGCGAGAGCGTCGGGGGAAGCGTCCCCCGGAAGGCGGCGCCCGCGTTGCCGCCGAGGCCGCGCTTGGGACAAGCAGGCGTCGACAGACGGGATGCGAAGGGTTCACCATGGGCCGGACCGGCCCTGCGGGCGGCGGGGCCTTCGCGCCCCTTGCGCCGGGCAATGGCACGGAATCGCATGCTGAACAAGCGGGAACCGCCATTTTCATTGACTCGCGGGCGCGGCGCCCCCATCAAATCGCCTTCCCCCTTCGCACCGGCCGCGGAGGGGGTTTTGATTTCCCGCCCCCCGGCCGGAGTGCAAACCGGAGTTTAAGCGCGTGATCACGCCCGTCCTTCCGACCTATGCGCGGGCGCCCCTTACCTTCACCGAAGGAAGCGGCCCCTGGCTGACGACCGAGAGCAACGAGAAATACCTGGACCTTGGCGCGGGCATCGCCGTCAACGTCCTCGGGCACGCTCATCCCGCTCTCGTTGAAGCCCTGGAGACGCAGGCGCGACGACTCTGGCATGTCTCGAACCTCTACGAGATCCCCCACCAGGAGGCGCTGGCCAGGAAGCTGACCGAGATCAGCTTCGCCGACA
This sequence comes from Rhodovulum sp. DZ06, assembly GCF_050586345.1. NCBI lineage: Bacteria > Pseudomonadati > Pseudomonadota > Alphaproteobacteria > Rhodobacterales > Paracoccaceae > Rhodovulum > Rhodovulum sp. DZ06. The sequence continues at coordinate 31,519 of NZ_JBOCEF010000020.1, read as the reverse complement.
CCGTGTTCTTCACCAACTCGGGCACCGAGGCGGTCGAGCTCGCCATCAAGATGGCGCGCAAGAAGCACCACGCGGACGGCAATGACCACAAGATCCGCTTCATCAGCTTCGGCGGCTGCTTCCACGGCCGCTCCACCGGCGCCATCGCGCTGTCGGACGCGGCCAAGATGGTCGACGGCTTCGGCCCGCTGATGCCCGGCTTCACCCATGTGCCCTTCGGCGACCACGAGGCGCTGAAACAGGCGATGGTGGGCGGCGACGTGGCGGCGGTGTTCATCGAGCCCGTGCAGGGCGAGGGCGGCATCCGCCCGATCCCGCCGCAGTGCCTGAAGGGCCTGCGCGAGCTGTGCGACGAGCATGGCGCGCTGCTGGTGTTCGACGAGATCCAGTGCGGCCTCGGGCGCACCGGCAAGATGTGGGCGCATGAATGGGCGGGGGTGACCCCGGACATCATGACCGTGGCCAAGGCGCTCGGCGGCGGCTTCCCCATCGGCGCGACGCTGGCGACGGAAGAAGCCGCGAAGGGCATGACCGCGGGCACCCACGGGTCGACCTATGGCGGCAACCCGCTCGGCTGCGCCATCGCGCTCAAGGTGATGGAGCTGCTGGAGGAGGAAAGCTTCCTGCCCCGCGTCTCCGCCGCCGCGGGCCGCCTGCGCCAGGGCCTCGAGGGCCTGGTCGCCGCGCACCCGGACGTGTTCGACCACGTGCGGGGCGAGGGGCTGATGCTCGGGCTCAAGTGCAAGCTGGCGCCGATCGAGGTGGTGAAGGCGGGCTATGACGCCCAGGTCATCACCGTCCCGGCGGGCGACGACGTGTGCCGGCTGCTGCCGCCGCTCAACATCTCGGACGACGAGATCGACGAGGGGCTGCGCCGCCTCGACGCCGCCGCCGCGGCCGTGTCCGCGAAGCTGAAGGGGGGCGTCGCATGACCCGGCATTTCCTCGACCTCGACAAGATCCCCGCGGACGACCTGCGCGGGATCATCGCCGATGCGCGCGCGGTGAAGGACGCCCGGAACGGCGCCCCCAAGGCCGCGCCCGACGCCGAGCAGCCGCTGGCGGGCCGCATGGTGGCGCTGATCTTCGAGAAACCGTCGACCCGCACCCGGGTCAGCTTCGACGTGGGCATCCGGCAGATGGGCGGCCAGACGCTGGTCCTCTCGGGCGCCGAGATGCAGCTGGGGCACGGCGAGACGGTGGCCGACACCGCCCGCGTGCTGTCGCGCTATGTCGACGCGATCATGATCCGCACCTTCGACGACGGCACCCTGCAGGAGCTGGCCGAGCACGCGAGCGTGCCGGTGATCAACGGTCTCACGGACCGCTCGCATCCCTGCCAGATCATGGCCGACGTGATGACCTACGAGGAGCATCGCGGCTCCATCGCCGGCAAGAAGGTGGTCTGGTGCGGCGACGGCAACAATGTCTGCGCCAGCCTCCTGCACGCCGCGGGGCGCTTCGGGTTCGACCTGACCTTCGCCGGGCCGCAGACCCTGGACCCGGCCCGCGACGCGGTGGATTTCGCCCGTGCCGGCGGCGCCGCCGTGACCATCGAGCGCGACGCGCGCAAGGCGGTCGAGGGCGCGGACCTCGTGGTCACCGACACCTGGCTGTCGATGCACGATCCCCAGAGCGCGCGCGAGCGGCGCCACAACCAGCTGCGTCCCTACCAGGTCAACGCCGAGCTGATGTCGCACGCGAAACCCGACGCGCTCTTCATGCACTGCCTCCCCGCCCATCGCGGCGACGAGGCGACCTCGGAAGTGATGGACGGTCCGAACTCCGTCATCTTCGACGAGGCGGAGAACCGGCTGCACGCCCAGAAGGGCATCCTGCGCTGGTGCTTCGGGGGCTGAAGCCCCCCGCCCGGACCGCCGCCCCGCGGCGGCCCGGGGGCCGCGTCCCGCGAGACGTCCGGGAACACGGACACGCGGGACGCGAACGCGGCCGAAGCCGCAGGCCCGTGGCGCGAATCATCCGGGGAACGGGATGCCGTTCCACTGACGAAAATGGTTGAAATATGACCATGCATCCGCTAATGATGCGCGCGGGCAACAGTCATAAAAAATATATGCCCGAAACCATGCCGCTGCGCCCCAGCGCGGTGAAAGGAACGAAGAGCCGCTTTTCGATCGCGGCCAGAGGGACGTGAATGACTACGAGCGACGACCGCGACGGGGCGCCCCGCCCGCGCGGCTGGCGCCCTGCCGAACGCAGGATCGTCATCCGCACCGAAAGCTCGACCCGCTACGTGCGGGTCTCGCCCGGCGCCCAGCTGGGCCTCGGCGTCGCCGCCCTGCTGCTGGTCGGCTGGAGCGCGGTGAGCACCGCCGCCTGGATGACCACCGGCCTTGAGCGCCGCGCCCTCGAGGACCGCCTCGTCGCGGTCGAGACCAGCTTCGAGAGCCGCATCGCCCAGCTCGAGCGCGAGCGGGACGACCGCATCGCCCGCCTGACCGCCAGCCGCGACGACGTGGTGGCGAAGCTGGTGGCCGAGCGCGACATGCTGCGCCATGACCTCCACGCCCACGAGGACCGCCTCTCGGCCCTGACCGGGGAGCTCTCCTCGCAGCAGATGCGCCTGGTGGAGGCGGCCGAGGCCGAGCGCGAGCTGTCGATCGCCCTCGAGACCCTGCAGACCAAGCTGCGCGACGCCGTCGCCCGCCGGGATGCGGCGGTGGACGCCGAGGCGGACATGGCCGAGACGCTGGGCGAGGCCGAGAACCGCCTCGCCTCGGTCGAGCAGGCCGAGACCGACTGGGCCGCGACCATGCAGGCGGTGTCGGACGCGCTGGAAGACGCCGCCTCGACCCGCGACGCGGCGATGGCCGAGGCGCAGGACGCCGAGGCGGCGCTGGCCGCCCTGCAGGCCGAGACGGCCGAGGCCGCCGCCCGCCGGGCGCGGATGCTCGACCGGCTCGAGGACGCCGTGCAGGTGGGCCTTGGCGCGCTGGAGACGGTGTTCGACCGCGCGGGCCTCGATGTCGAGCGGCTGGTCGAGTCGGTGCGCCGCGAATACGCCGGCTCCGGCGGCCCCTTCATCCCCGTGGCCGGGGATCTGGGCGCCGCCGACCTCGCCGCCGGGGGCCTTGAAGGCGCCCGCGTCGCCGCCCTGATGCAGGGGCTGGAGCGCGCGTCGCTGATGAAGATCGCCGCCGAGAAGCTGCCGCTGGCCAAGCCCGTGCGGTCCTCGTTCCGCTTCACCTCGGGCTTCGGGGTGCGGCGCGATCCCAAGAACGGCCGGGCCCGGATGCATAACGGCACCGATTTCGCCGCCGGCCGCGGCACGCCGATCTACGCCACCGGCGAAGGCGTCGTGACCTTCGCCGGATGGCAGTCCGGCTATGGCCGCGTGGTCAAGATCCGGCACGCCTTCGGCTATGAAACCGTCTATGCGCACATGAACAAGCTTCGCGTGAACAAGGGCGAGCGGGTTGCGCAGGGCGACCGGATCGGGGATATGGGGAATACCGGGCGCAGCACCGGCGTGCACCTGCATTACGAAGTGCGCGTCGGCGGCAAGCCTGTGAACCCGCTCAAGTACATCGAGGCTGCGCGCAATGTTCTCTAAGTCCAAGATCACCGACCCGATCGACGCGAAGCGCGACGACGCGACCAAGCCGGCCCCGTCGCCGAGCGCGCCGCCGATCCCGCCCTCGTCCTCCGCCTCCTCGGCGCCCAGCGCCCCGGCGCCCTCGCGCCCCAAGGCGCCGCCGTCGCTGCTGAGCCAGGACCTGACGATCACGGGCAACATCTCGACCACCGGCGACATCCAGGTGGAAGGCGAGGTCGAGGGCGACATCCGCGCCCACCTGCTGACCGTGGGCGAGACCGCCACCATCCGCGGCGAGATCGTCGCCGACGACGTGGTGGTCAACGGCCGCGTCGTGGGCCGGGTGCGCGGCATCAAGGTGCGCCTGACCTCCTCGGCCCGGGTCGAGGGCGACATCATCCACAAGACCATCGCGATCGAGAGCGGCGCGCATTTCGAGGGCTCGGTGCAGCGCTCGGACGACCCGCTCGGCGGCGGCGCCAAGCCCGCGCCGAAACCGGCCGCGTCGGCCCCGGCGCCCTCGGCCTCCCCGGCGCCGTCCTCCTCGGACGACTGATCGCCGGCGCGCCCCCGCGCGCGGGGGCGGCAGGACGGACATGCAGAAAGGCGCGGACCTCGCGGTCCGCGCCTTTCCTGCGTTTCGGGGGGATGCCCGGGGGGGAAGGGGGCGAGGCGCCCCGCCCGCCCGCCCCCCTGCGCGGTGCGGCGAGCCCTCAGCGCGCCGCGACGGGGACCAGGAGCGCGGCCGCGGCCGGCCGGTCGACGCCCGGCTCGGCCCAGCCCTGCGCCTCGGCCCGGGCCTGCTGCGAGACCCGGCGGCGCGCCTCGTCCCGGGCGCCGGCCTTCACCCGGGCGAGGAAGCGCTGCACGCCGCCCTCGACAAGGGGGATGCCGATCATCGCGGCCACCCCGCCGAACCAGCCGATGGCGGCGGCGGAGAGCGCCCCGAAGCCCGCGCCGACCATGCCGACGGCCAGCGCCAGCCCGGCGACGTAGCCCAGCGCCAGCAGGCGGAAGGGAAACGGGCCGCGGGCGGCGGCGCCGGTGTCGGCGGCGGCGGCGGCGTCGAGGGCGGCGTGCAGGTCAGCGCTGGGAACGGCGGTCATGGGCGGGGCTCCTTGCCTGGGTCGGCGTCCGCGCGGCCGGGGGGCCGCGCGGACGGGGGCGTCTGGCGGCCCGCGCCCGTCCACCGGGGCGCCCGGCATGCCTCCGGGCGCGTGGGGAAGGCGGGTCCGGGGCGCGCCGCCGTCAGTGCGGCGGCCCCGGCGGGCCTGCCCGGGCCGTCGGCCCGGGCCGGGGCGGCCCCGCCCCGGCGCGCCGCGGGGGAACGGCGGGCGCGGGGCGGGGCCGGTCTTGCGCCCCGTCGCGCCGGGAGGCGGGGGGATGCCCCCGGCGCTGGATTACGTATACCCGGGACGCCCCGGGGTCCGCGACATGTGGAAGGGATGAGAGGCGCGCGCGAAGGCATGGCGTCCTGACCGATCGGATAGGCGCAGGGCGCAGGGCGCAGGGCGCAGGGCGCAGGGCGCAGGGAAAAGCCCGCGCCGCCGCCGCCCGCCGGTCTAGCTCCCGCCCCGGCGCAGGAGCGGCCCCCTGTGCCGCCGCCGCCCGCGGGTCAAGCCCCGCCCCTGGCGCAGGCCGGGCCCGCAGCGGCGGCCGGACCGGCAAGGGGCGGCCCCTCCACCCCCCCGCAAACGCAAGGGGCCGGGGCCGCGCCATCCGCGCCGCCCCGGCCCCCTGCCGTCCGTCCCGGTCGCCCGCGCGCTTCCCCCGGAAAGGCCGCGCGCCGGCCCCCGGATCAGTCCTCCGCGTTCGCGTCCGCGCGGCTCTTGCCCGTCATGTCCATGGCGAGCGCCGCGGCCATGAACTTGTCCAGCCCGCCGTCCAGCACGCCCTGGGTGTCCGAGGTCTCCACGTTGGTGCGCAGGTCCTTCACCATCTGGTAGGGCTGCAGCACGTAGGAGCGGATCTGGTTGCCCCAACCCGCATCGCCCTTGGCGTCGTGCTGCTCCTGGATCGCCTCGTTGCGCTTGCGCATCTCCATCTCGTAGAGGCGCGATTTCAGCGCGGCCATGGCGTTGGCGCGGTTCTGGTGCTGGGATTTCTCGGAGGAGGTCACCACGATCCCGGTCGGGATATGGGTGATGCGCACGGCCGAGTCGGTGGTGTTCACGTGCTGGCCGCCCGCGCCCGAGGACCGGTAGGTGTCCACCCGGATGTCATTGGGCTGGATGTCGATCTCGATATTGTCGTCGATGACCGGGTAGACCCAGACGGACGCGAAGCTGGTCTGCCGCCGCGCCTGGCTGTCGAACGGGGAGATGCGCACGAGCCGGTGCACGCCGCTCTCGGTCTTCATCCAGCCGTAGGCCCGCTCGCCCTTGATCTGGTAGGTGACCGAGCGGATCCCGGCCTCTTCGCCCGCGCTCTCGGACATGAGCTCCACCTTGAAGCCCGCCTTCTCGGCCCAGCGCACATACATGCGCGCCAGCATCTGCGCCCAGTCGCAGGCCTCGACGCCGCCGGCGCCGGCGTTGATCTCGAGGAAGGTGTCGTTGCCGTCGGCCTCGCCGTTCAGCAGCGCCTCGATCTCCTTCTGCGCGGCCTTTTCCTTGAGGGCGGCGAGGGCCTGCTCGGCCTCCTTCACCACCTCCGCGTCATCCTCCATCTCGCCCATCTCGATCAGCTCCTGCTGATCGGCGAGCTCCTGGGCGATGCCGGTGCAGGCCTCGTAGGCGTCGACAAGCTGCTGACGCTCGCGCATCAGCTTCTGCGCCTTCTCCGGGTCGTTCCAGAGGTCCGGGTCCTCGGACATGGCGTTGTATTCCTCGAGCCGGTGCTCGACCGTCTCCCAGCCGAGGCGCTGACGCAGCAGCTCGAGCGACTTCTCGATCTCGGCGACGATAGACTGGGTTTCGGCGCGCATGCGGAGGACTCCCGGCGGAATGGGCGGAATGGGCGTCCGGTTGGATACCGGACGGCGCGGGGCGCGGCAAGGGGCGGCGCGGGACGGCGCGGCGCGGGACGGTCAGCCGGGGCGGGCGCCCGCGCGCATGATCGCACCCGGCTCGGCGAAGGAGAGGGGCGTGCGCGGCGCCTCGCGCGTGCGGGCCAGGAAGGGGATCCAGATCAGCGGGATGCGGAAACGCTCCCCCTCGCCCGGCATGCATTCCGCCGGGATCAGTGCGTCCGAGCGGTAGACCTCGGACAGGATCGCGTAGAAATCGTCGAAGTCATCGCCCCAGATGCCGCCATCCGCGACCACCTGGCTGTCGCCGCCCAGCGCCGCGATCTTGCGCTCGGGGACCTCGTAGAGGCGCAGGCAGCGGAGCATCTCGGGGGTGAGCGGGGTCATGGCGGCCTGCGGCGTGGGAACGCGTTCTGAACATGTGCGCGGCGTCCCGGACAGCCCGGGGCGGCGCGGGATTTGCGGGACAGGATGTCCGCCGACGCCTGCCCCGGCGGCCCGGCTGAAACGACATCCGCGCGATGCGCTCCGGAGGGGAGCTTGTTCACGCTGCGCGCGCCCTTGCCCCGCCGCTCCCGCCGGGCGCTGAAAAAGAAACGCCCGGACGCACAGGAAAGATGGCTTCGCGGCGCTCGCTTCCCGAGATGAGCCGCGCCTTCGGCATCGAAGAAATCCCGCAGGCGCCCCGAAGACTCCACTGAGAATACCGAAATCTGATTCGTTTTCTTGCGGCCAAACCCCACGCGCACTCAGGATCTCATCGCTCCTAAATCATGGGATTATTACGGGATGGAACCGTTGAATACGGCCCTGCGCTGGGCAGCCCCCGCACCGCAGACGGTTTCTTCGTGGATACCAGACCTCCAAGACCCGGACCACCGCGCGCCCTCGCTCGAATTCTTGCCACAGGCCAGAATCGCCGACGGCGCGCCCCGCGTGGGGGCGCGCCGTCGGCGTCGCTTCCTGCCCGGATCCAGCGCGGACGCGCCTCGCCGGGAGGCGTCAGAGTTCGGAAATGAGGAAATAGCCCGCGTCGCGCTCTCGCGTCTCACGCAGGTCGGGAGAGCGATACTTGCCGTAAGGCTTTGTTTCCGCTTCCCTCTTGACTTCAAGCGCGGTGAGCCGCGCCTCCAGGTCGCTCAGCTTGGTCTCGACGCCGCCGAGACGGCCGTCCATGCCGTCCACTTTCGCGGACATGGCGTTCATGGAGACCACCATGCGCTCTGCAACGGCCGTGAGCCGGTCGACCTTCGCCTCGAGGCCATGCGCCTGGTCTCGCCCGGCGTCTTCGCCACTCAGATTCCTGTCAACCATATCAAACATCCCGTTACCTTGCCCAACTCGCCAAGGGCGCCCGGTGCAGAACGGACTCCGCCTCCGCCCCCGGCACGCCCTTACGGCGGCGGAGCGAAGAGTGACCGAAATATGCAAACAAACAATGAACAATCCCGTTTGCTGCACTGCATGGCGCTGGAGAATAGGGTGAAGCAACACGCCTCGTCAACACTGGGGCCTGTCCGGGCGGCTTGACCCCTTTACGGGACCAGTCATTCGAGCCCCGACCGGCCTCGCCCCCGAGCGCAACCGCGCGCCAGATGCAGAAAGGTTGACGAAAAGTAAAATACGCCGTTCATTCAGTAACGTTCAACCCGTGAGGCGCCTTCAGACCGAACCCGGTCCAACCGCGACCTCGAGGGAGCGGGTTGCAATCAAGTCCCGACGCCCCGGACGCCTTCCGTCTCCGCACCGGAACGCCCCGAACGTCGGAGCTGCTGCAGGGGGGCGCTGTCTGAATGGGGGTGAATATATGGAGGGGCTGGAAGCTCCTGCGCCGCGTGCGTATCGGCCGCAAGGCCCGCGCGGTCGGACGTGATCCGGCGAAGTACCTGACGCCCGTGCTCATGATCGGCGTGCAGGAGCGCGCGTCGCAGCGCCTCAAGAAAATCCACCCCCTGCCCTTCTACGGGATGCTGATGCATCACAGGGCGCTCGCGGTCGCGGCGATGAGCGCGCTGACCCTCGACATGCTGTACCACGTGCCGATGTCGGCGGACGCCGCGGCGTCCCGGGATCCCTGGCTGCATCTGCAGGTCGCCGCGGCGCTCTGCTTCGCGGCGGCCGTGCTCTGGACCGCGCACTCCGCCCCGCTGCGCATGCACGGCCTGGCGGGCTTGCTCCAGGGCGCGACATGGATCGCGCGGACGCGGCGGCCCAACCGGATCCTGCGGCGGCTCAAGGCCCTGGCGATCCACTACGGCTTCCTCCTGACCCTCGGGCAGTATGCCCTCGGCTTCGCGACGACGCTGGCGGCTGCGCGGCTGCTCGACGTCACCGTGAACTGGTGGAGCGCCGCCGGGCTGTTCGGCGTTTTCATCGCGTTCCTGGCGCTGCCGCCCACCTTGATCTTCAACTCGACCCGCCTGTCGGTGCAACACGCGAAGCAGTTGATGGCGCAGGCGGACGAGGCGCGGGCCGACCCCGTCCGAAGCCAGGCGCAGCTGGAAGACATCGCGCCCGTGCTGCATGCCATGGTTCACGGCTCTCTCAGGCGCTTCTTTCACATCCTCGGGCATGTGACGGCGCCGTTCAAGCCGGTGGACGCGACGCTGGCGCAAAGGCCCGCCAGCGACCCGATGCAAACGGCGATGGCCAAGGTGTTCCTCGTGCGGCGCATGACGGACAAGCCGTATCGCAAGATCCTGCTGGCCAGCTTTCCCCTTGTCGGGGCCTGGGGCTTCCTGCTGGTGGCGGCGGTGTCGCGCCACATGCTGCCGACGTCGCTGGTCGTCGCGGGCATCCTGCTGTCGGGGCTGTGCTTTCTCTACCTGACGCGGATGTCGGAGGAGCTGGACGACCTGCTCAAACCGTCGGAGGAGGAGCTTGCGGCCCTGCCCAGCTGGGTGCTGCCGAGCTCGGCGAACGCGGCGCGCGCGAATGCGGGATATGTCGACAGAAAGCTGCGGCCGCAGCTGCGCAATGCGATCGGCGGCGTTTTCGGCGGGCTGCTCGCGGCCTTTCTCGGCGCCTTGACCGCGGGGGGGCACCTCAATCCCAACGGCGTGCAGTCGCTGCGGAGCGACCCGACATGCGCCTTCTCGCCCTACGCGGTCTTCGGCCTTGATCCGGACGACGCGGTCGGCGACGAACGCGAGTGGCGGCGCGCCAGGTGCGAACTCGACCTGGCGGCCCTGGTCCCCGCGCCCGGGACGGCGACGGCGACGCCGACCGCGAGGACCATCGGCAAGAGCGACGCGAAGACGGACCCGGAGACGGACGCATGAGCCGCCGCGGCCCGCTGCTGATCTCCAGGGACTCCGCCGGCGTCGCGCTCGAGCAGGAGCGCGAGGCGGTGATGGCGTTCCAGTTGCTGGCCGACAGCATGGAGCGGTTCGACACCCTGCTGATGGAGGTCCGGCACCTCCAGGCGAACCTCATCTACACCATGCGGTTCCCGGAACTCCACGCCGCCCTGCGCTTCGAGGAATCCTTCATCTTCGGCGGCGTGGAGGCGATCCGCCCGAGCCAGAGCGGACAGGCGGGATGGACCCGGCTGTTCGCCAGCAGTCTGTTCAAGGGACCGAGCGCGACCATTCCGCGGCTGGCCGAAGCCTTCGTCCCCCTGCTCCCCGTGCGCGACGACGACAAGCGCGCGCAGATGCCCGACGGCGATCTGAAAGCGCGCGCGCGCCGGCCCGGCGGCGGCGCGCAGGACAAGGAGGCCCAATGGACGCCGGAGCCCGCCTTTCCCGACCTGAAGCTCGAGGGCGCCTTCCCCGAATTCCAGTCGCGCCTGGCCGTCGCGGACGCCTGGCGCGCCGCCGTCGCCCCGATCAGCCGCGCCTTGCGTCGACGGGCCCTGTCGGGGCAGTGGGACGACAGCTTCGAGACGCACTACGCCGGGTTCGCGGCGCTGCAGAGCCTCAAGCGCAACCTCGTGCATGACAAGCTGCATGTCGCCTATTACGGCCTGCGCGCCTTCAACCCGTCCGCCATCGGGGTCAGGGGCGCCAGTGACGAGCGCAAGCGGATCGCCCGGGGCGACTTCCTGCTCGCACGGTCGATCGCCCATGCGAACATGGCGCTGTCGATCCGCAGGCTCGAAGACTTCCACGCCAGTTTCGAGAAGACCATCGATCTCGGCCTGCAGGAGAACCACCGCCCGATCACCGGGCGGCGGCGCGAACAGGGCGTGTATCACCAGATGCTGGGCGAACGGTCGCGAGAGCTGTTCATCGACACCTCCCGGCTCGTGCGCCGCCTTCTGTCGAAAGACGACGAGGAGGGCGACGAAGACACCCTGTTTCCCGGCATGCCCACCTTCATTCATCGGTGGGCCCACAACTATACCTCGAACAACGCCGAAACGCTCGGCATCACCCGCTCCAACCGCTCCGCGACCGGCCGGCGCCGCGGCCGGAAATCGGAGGACTACATCGCGCAGATGCCGTCCTTCTCCTCCTTCGCGGTGAACACCAGCTTCTGGATGCCCGACCGGCCCGACCTGCAGCCGGTGATCGCGCACGAAGCCGCGCACTGCGTCCTCGTCGAGGTCTTCGGCGACATGGCGTCCCCGCTGGAGCGGACCGGGCTCCACGAGCCGCTGACGGAGCTCTGGCAGGGGCTGATGTCGGTCAAGTCGGACCGGCTCGCCGAGATCGATTCCGAGGAGACCCACGCCCGGCATGAAAGCGAGATGCGGGAGATCCTGGCCGACATCCTCGCCGCCACGGTGACGGGGCCCGGATACCTGTTCGCCCTGTTCCAGGAACTCCTCGGCACGACCGTCGGGCGCATCGCCCAGCGCAGCGACTGGAGGGAGTGGCGGGACCTCGGGATGCTGGAGCGGATCCTCGAGGAAGGCGCCGGCTACGTGAAGCTTTCCCGGTTCTGGTACCTGCGGCTCGTGGTCATCGCGGACGTGCTTCATGCAACGCAGCCCGTGCCGGCTGAAGACGGGCTGGCCGACACCATGACGGACGGCGTGGTCGGCTGCGTCAGGCTGCTCCATGACAGGTTGAGGGCGCTGCACCGCCCCAAGCTCGGCGACGACGTGGACGTCGACGACTGGGACATCTACGCGCGCATGATCGTCACCCGCATCCGGACCTCCGGCGCGCTGCACCCGCTGATGCAGTTTCGCCGCGACACCGGCGGGCTGCATGCGCCCGCGGCGGACCGGCTGAATTCCAAGGCGGCGCAGGCGCGCAACGACGTCCTGGACGACGCCCCGACCGGCGGCGCGCTGACGCGGCAGATGCACGGCCGGCTCGTGGAGTTCATGGCCGAGCGCAAGGCCGCCCAACCGGATCGCGCGTCGCACTGGCTGCTGACGCCGGGACGCTGCGCCGAGCGGACGGGACGCCTGCTGGAGGGCGGGACGCCGCCCTTCAGGGCCGCGCGATCCTTCCTGGGGCTGCATGCCGCGGACCGTCTCGCCGCCTGGGCCGCCGCGGTCGACCAGGGGCTGGACGCAACCTTCCCGGCGCTGCGGTCCGCGGACAGCCTGATCGCGTTCACCGCCCTCTATGTCACCGCCGATGACCGCACCCTGCGCCACATGCGCCGCGCCCGGCAGGCGCTGGCCGACATGGGCCCGGCGGCAGACCCGAAGGCGCAGCGCGACCGGCTGGACGACATCGTGGAGAGGGTTCCCGTCTTCCGGCAGCTCGGCGACGTCCCCTGGCAAAGCTCGATGTTCCGGACGATGGAGCTGTTCGCCAAGGTCAACGGGCGCACGCCGGACGGGCGCGAATGGTGCCTTCTCGAAACCCTGTCCAGCGACTTCGCGCCTGGGCGCGAGGTGGTGCAGCTCGCCATCGAGATGTGGTTCTTCCAGCGTCGGAACGCGACCGATGCGCTGGCCGAACTGGTCCGGATGCTGATGAACCTGACCGAGCGGCCCGTCGGCGACATGGCGCGCTGGCACGAAGGCGTGCGCACCAACCGCTTCATGCAGGACGTGGTGCATGACATCGCCTGCACGCTGGGCGAGGGCGAGGGAGACGCTGAGCTCGAGCGCGGGCTCGAGAGGCTCCGGGAAGCCTGGGCCAAGGCGGCCCTGGCGGACCCGCGCGGCCGCGCGGCCCAGGCCGACGCGCCAAGCTGGCCCGATCTGCTGGCCCGGCAGCTGGAACAGGTCGAAGCCGATATCCGCGCGCGTAAAGCCAGCGGCGACCCGGGCCGGGCGCCGCGCAGGGACCAGCTCAGGGAACTCTACGCCAGGCGCATCGGCGGCGTGATCCTCGGCTGGCTCGGCGCCGATCTCGACGCCGATTTCCTCGAGCTCGAGTTCCTGAGGGAATTCTGGGACAAGTCCTACGGCGCGCTGGCGCAGGAAAGCCGGCCGCACCTGCGCACCCATGCCGCGCTGGTCTTCGCCGAGATCCTGGAACGCCAGCTGGGCCCCTTTCGCCCGGAGCGCGTGGAGAAGGCCCGCGCCGACCTCGAAAAGGCCATCGCAACCGCGAAACCTGCCGCGCAGCCGATCACGAAGGATTTCGACGACTGGAGAGACGCCGCCGTCAAGCGGCTGAACGACATCGCGGACGAGTATCGCGAGCTCGACGCCGATGCGTTCCAGGGCCAGGCCTCGGCGCACCTGGTCGCCCTTCGCCGCCTTGCGCGCGACCTCGGCAGCGAAATGCTGCAGAACCTGGACGGCGCGTTCTGGGCCGAGCGCGACCATACCTTCAGGAAGATCGACGAGAGCGCCGTCGCCCCGACGGACGAGGCGGCGCAGATCAAGGCGCTCCGCGACTTCGCGTTTTCGCCGCTGGTCCGCCGCCTGAGCGACAACATGGTCCAGTCCCTCCGGGTGTTCGAGATCGGCCGGCTGATCGGGGCCGCCGACAGGCTGCACAATGCAAAAGCCTTCGACTCGGCGGATTTCGAGGGCCTCGGCGCGCTGCAGATCCTCAAGCTCGACCGGGCCTACCCGGACGGGGTGATGCCGATGCACCTTCCCGACCGGCAGCCGTTCCGGGACATCGGCGTGCCGGGCGACCGCAGCGGCGCGTCGATGGAGAAGCTGCTGGCCGCGCTCGATCGGCTCAGGACCAAGAAGGGAAAGCCGCCCTACACCGCGAGCGAGGTGGAGCGCGAAGTGCTGTGGATGGAGCTGTCGGACGAGCCGACCCAGCCGGTCTGCGACTACATCAAGCGGCTTTTCCGGGACGACGCCCACGAACAGGTCGTGCGGGAGCCCCCCTCTCTCGCCGACGTCATGTTGGTCGGCGCCACGGCGCAGCGCGTGCTCAAGCGCAGGCTGCTGCGCATCGGGATGCTGAAGCGCCAGGCGCTGATCGACGGGTGGGAGATCCTCAAGACCGCGAGCAGGGACCCGCAGGAAGCGAAGGAGCGGTTCCAGCAGGCCAAGGCCCGCCCGCTGCACATGCGCCACAGCCTGCACCTGCGGACGGCGCGGCGGCTGTCGGCGCTCAAGGCGCGCCGCTTCCGGGACATCCGCCCGGTGATCGACCCCATGGCGCGGTCCGCGATCGCCTTCGGTCCGGTCAACGCGCTGCTCGAGCTGGCGGCCGACCGCGAGAAGCAGCTTGCCGACCGGCGCACGCGCAGCCCGGTGCTGGAGGACTTTTCCACTGGCCTCACCGAGGCCTGCACGGCGCCCGGAGAGACTCCGCCCGATGCGGGCGACCTGCGCGGCTTCCGGTCGATGAACCTGTCTCGCATGTCCCTGATCGACACCCATTGGTGGCGCGATTTCGGCTGCGTGACCAAGCCGACGGATCCGGAGGCGTCGCAGGCCCATTTCCTGCAGCCCGACCCGCGCCGCATCGGCGCGCCTGACGGCGGAGCGCCGCGCGGGCTCAGGCGCTTCGCGACGCTCGGGCGATACGACTATTTCCTGTTCTCGGACACGCAGCTGCTGGGGCAGCTGCGGCTGCCCATCCTGGATCCGCGCGCCCCGAGGGTCGCCGGGAAGCTCTATGCGGACCGGGCCGGAAGCCCGTTCAGCCGGATCAACCAGGAGTTCGGCTTCCGGGCGTTCTTCGAGCGCCGCGAGCAGACCATCTCGGTCTCGCTCGGCGCGCCGCCGGTGGATCTGCTCGCCGACAAGATGATCGCGGCGACCGCGCGGAACGCCCCGACCGGGTCCGGGGGCGGGGCTGCGCCGCACAGGAAGAGCGATCTTCTCGCCGTCCTGTCGATCCGGCTTGATCGCCGCGCATCGCGCCTCGGCTTCGTGCACAGGCTGCGGGCGGCGCGCCGGGCCTGGACCAGCCCGGACCGCCCGCTGGCGACCCCGCAGGCGGAAGCCGCGATGATCCGCGCGCTCCGGCGCGCCGTCGGCCTGAACGAGCGCTTCGATCTCGCGGATGCCGAGGCCGCACGGTTCAAGACGCTGTGCACGCCGGTCTGGGACGGTGCGGCCTGGACGCCCGACGCGCTGCGCAAGGTGTTCGAGGCCGAGCCGACCACGCACCCGTTCCACGTTCTCGCGGAAGAAGCCGACGACGCCGCCCCCTCCGGCGGGCGCCTGCGCGACGCGCTCGAGCTGGCCCGCTGCTTCGGGGACCTGCCCTCCCTGACCGTCGAGACCATCGGCGGCTTCCTCGCCGATGGCGACTCGCTGCTGCTGGGCGAGGGCTGGAGCGACATCTACCTGCTGATCCATTGCGACGCGCCGCCGGAGGACGAAGACGTCCAGGCGCGCAAGCCCTGGCTGGCGAACGGGGCGCGGCGTCTGTACGACGTGTTCTCGCTCCAGCACGCCATCTTCCAGGATCACCAGGTCCTGCGCACCGAGATGTTCCTGCGGCCGGTCTCGATCCCGTTCGCGGCGGCGGATGCGGAGCGGTTCAATGCATCGCTCGCCGTGCGCACGCGGGAGGATCGCGAACTGGACGGGCAGATCCAGCGCATGGTGGACGCGGCGCGCAGCAGCGTCCTGCGCAGCGTGCTCGGGAGGGAGCTCTCGGACGCCACGCGCGAGGAGATCCGCAAAGCGCGCGACGAGGTGACCATCCACCATATCCCGGGACGCAACGACCTGGAGTTCCAGCTTCGACGGCTCGACGCCGTCCGCAAGGGCGGCCCGTCCGGGACAGGCCTGCAGGACATGTCGCCGTCGAAGGCGCTGGAGGCCGTCCACGAACTGGTCGGGGCGGGCGCCGAAAGCGGCGGCGCGGGATCGGAGGAGATCGTCACGCGCATAGGGTTCCGCCACTTCTCCGGCGAAGGCAGGTGACACGGCCGGCCGCCCGGGCTAGCGCGTCTTCAGGCGCGGCGGCAGCCCCCGCCACGCCCCACCCAAACGCAAGAGGGCGGCCCGCCAGGACCGCCCCCCTTCTCAGTACAGGCCCCCGGAGCCGAAGCCGCCCCCGGCGCCCGGCCGCGGCGGCCGCGGCGCGCCGCCGCCATCCTCTGCGCCCGTCGCCACCGGCGCCGCGGCGCCCTCGCCCGGCGCATCCTCGGCCCGCATCGGAAGGTCGCCCTCGCCGCTCATGAAAGCCGCCGCCAGCTCGCCGCCGATCACGCCCTCGCCGGTGAACTGGCCGACCTGCGGCACGTCCTCGGGGTGGAACGCCTCGATCACCACGTGCTCGCCCGTCGCGTCATCGGGCAGGCGCACGCCCGAGAACCGGTCCACCTTCACGCCCACGGCCGTCTCGGGCACCTGGAAGTCGGTGACCGGGCGGTCGTCCTTGACCTGCGCGAGGAAGCTCTGCGCCACCGGCGCGCAGAGCGAGCCGCCCGCGGCGCCCCGCCCGATCGGGGTCGGGGTGTCGTAGCCGATGAAACAGCCCACCACGATGTCGGGGGTGAACCCGAGGAACCACACGTCGCGCGCGTCGTTGGTGGTGCCGGTCTTGCCCGCCAGCGGCATGTCCAGCGACGCCAGCCGCCGCGCCGTGCCCCGCTGCACCACGCCCTGCATCATCGAGGTCAGCTGGTACGCCGTCACCGGGTCCATGACCCGCCGCGCATTGGGGCGCACCCAGGGCTCCTGCGCCGCGGCCGCATCGGCCGCCACGCCGGCGCCCGCCCGCGCATCCGCGACCTCGACCGGCGCGGCGCAGCCTTCGCACACCGCCGGCTCGTGCCGCCAGATCGTCCGCCCGCGGCGGTCCTGCACCCGGTCGACGAGGGTCGGCTCCACCGACAGCCCGCCATTGGCGAAGACCGCGTAGGCCGAGACCATCTGGTAGAGCGTCGTCTCGCCGGCCCCGAGCGCGTAGCTCAGGTGGTGCGGCATGTTGCGGTAGACCCCGAAGCGCTCGGCGTAATCCGCCACGCGGTCCATGCCGATCTCCTGCGCCAGGCGCACGGTCATCACGTTGCGCGACTGCTCGATGCCGACGCGCATCGGGGACGGCCCGTAGAACTTGCGGCTGGCGTTCTGGGGCCGCCACAGCTCATCCGCGCCGGTGTCGATGGTGATCGGGGCGTCGAGGATGATGGTCGAGGGCGTGTAGCCGTTGTCGAGCGCGGCGGCGTAGACGAAGGGCTTGAAGCTCGACCCCGGCTGGCGCTTGGCCTGCGTCGCGCGGTTGAACACCGAGGTCTGGTAGGAGAACCCCCCGGTCATCGCCAGCACGCGCCCCGTGAGCGCGTCCATCGCCACGAAGGCGCCCTGCAGCCTGGGGATCTGGCGCAGCGACCAGCCCTCGAACGCGCCGTCATCGCCGCGCTTCTCGGTCACGAACACCACGTCGCCGACCGAGAGGATGTCGCCCGGCTTCGTCGGGCGGGGGCCGAGCTCCCCGTCCTCGTCCTGCGGGCGGGCCCAGGCGAAATCCGAGACCGGGATGAAATGCCCGTCGGCGTCTTCTTCCACGCCCTCGATGCCGACGCGGGCCGCGTTGTTCCCCACCAGCAGCACCACCGCGGGGCGCCAGCCGTCGATGTCGCGCGGGATCTCGCGCAGCTCGGCCAGCGCGGCGCGCCAGTCGGCCTCGGTCCCGAGCTTTTCCTCGGGGATCACGTCGAACGGACCGCGCCAGCCGCGGCGCTCGATGTCCCAGCTGACCAGGCGGTCGCGCAGCGCGTTCTCGGCGATCTCCTGGTAGCGCGCGTTGATCGTGGCGCGGACCGAGAGGCCGCCCGCGAGGACCTCCTTCTCGCCCAGCTTGCGCACGATGGCGGCGCGGGCGTCGGCCGAGAGCATGGCGGTGGCCGCCACCGGCTCGCCCAGCATCTCCGACAGCGCCTCGGCGCCGTCCTCGTCGAGCGCGTAGACCGGGGTCCCGCGCATGAAGCGCCCGCCGATGCCCGCATCCGCCTCGACCTCCGAGGCGCGCACGGGGGTGGCGAATTGCGGCAGAAGCTGCGCGATCTGCGCGGCGCGCAGCGGCGGGCGGCCGCGGTTCAGCCCCTCGCGCGCCAGGATGCGGGCCTTGGCGCGGATGTCGTCCAGCCGCTCGAAGGTGGCGACGCCGCCGCCGGCGACGGAAACGCCGATCGCCTCGGTCATCAGCGCGGCCGAGCGCCCGTCGATGCGGTAGGCGAAGGCGTGTTTCGCCAGCGCCTGCGCGCCCAGCTCCTCGACCAGCTGGCGGCGGACCTCGGCGGTGAAATGGTTGGCGTCGGGGATCTCGGGCAGGCTGCTCTCGATGGACCCGTCCAGCAGCGTCTCCAGCGGCTGGGCGCGGGCGGTCTCGGCGGCTTCGGGGGTGATGAAGCCCACCGCCTCCATCCGCCCGATGACATAGTTGCGCCGGTCCACCGCCTCGTCGTGATAGCGCACCGGGTGCAGCACCGAGGGGCCCTTCAGCAGGGCGGCGAGATAGGCGACCTCGTGGATCTCGAGGTCGTCGACATTCTTGCCGAAATAGTTCTGCGCCGCGGCCGGGAAGCCGAAGGACCAGGCGCCGAGCTCGAACTCGTTGAGGTACAGCTCGAAGATCTGGTCCTTGGTCATCACCTGCTCGATGCGGAAGGCGAGGATCAGCTCCTTCACCTTGCGCTCCAGCGCCCGGTCCGAGGAGAGCAGGAAGTTCTTCACCACCTGCTGGGTCAGGGTCGAGGCGCCGCGCAGCCGCTTGCCCTGGGCCGCGTCGATGACGGCCGAGACGATGCCGCGGATGTCGAAGCCGGGATGGGAATAGAAGTTCTTGTCCTCGGCCGCGATCACCGCCTGCTTCATCAGCTCGGGCATCTCGTCGATGGGCACGAAGAAGCGCCGCTCCTTGAGGTATTCCGCGATCGGCTCGCCGTCGCGCGCATAGACGCGGGTGAGCATCGGCGGGTGGTAGTTCTGCAGGCTCTCGTGGCTGGGCAGGTCGCGGCCCATGAACACGATCACGCCGAACACCACCCCGAGGCCGACGAGGACGCCGAGGGAGATCAGGCTGAAGAGCGAGGCGAAGATGCGGTTCATGGAGGCTCGACTCGGGTTTTGCGCGGGATGGGGGACGATATAGCGTCGGCGCGCCGCGCGACAGGATGGCGGGCGCCGCGGCGCAGGGATTGTTGCGCGTTTGCACGGATTGCGCGCGGGGCCGTGCAGGAGCGCGGGCGGGCTGCGCCCTGCCCCGGGAATGACCGCCCGGCGCGGCGAAAATTGGGCCGGATCAGGCCCTTCGGGCGCGCCGCCCCGCCGCCTGGCGGAATCGCGGCCCAGCCCCGGCGCGGTCCCGGCTCAGGCCCAGGCCCAGGCCCCGGCCCGGCTCAGCGTCCGGCCCAGTCCGCCAGCGCCTCGACCATCCCCGCCGCCACCCGCGCCCGCCAGGCGGGGTCGCGGATCTTCTCGAGATCCCCTTCCGTGGACATGAAGCCCAGTTCCACCAGCGCCGAGGGCACGGTGGGGGACTTGAGCACCCGGAACCCCGCGTGGGAATGCGCCCGCCCCTCCAGCAGCGCCGCGCGGCCCCGCAGCGCGTCCACCAGCGCCTCGCCGAGGCCGCGCGAGCGCTTGTCGGTGCGCCGGCGCGACAGGTCGATCAGCGCGCGCGCGACGTCGTCCCCCTCCCCTTCCAGCGACACCCCGGCCAGCAGGTCGGCGCGGTTCTCGAAAGCGGCGAGGGCGGCGGCCTCCTCCGAGGACGCCTCGCGGCTCAGGGTGTGGATCGAGGCGCCCGTGGCCTCGCCGCTCTCCAGCGCGTTGACATGGATCGACAGGAACGCGGCCGCGCCCGCCGCTTCGGCGAAGGCCACCCGGTCGCGCAGGCTGACGAAGACGTCCCCGGTCCGGGTCATCACCGGCCGCCAGCGCCCCGAGGCCTCGAGCGCGGCGAAGAGGTCCTGCGCGAAGGCGAGGACCAGGTCCTTCTCCATCGTCTCGCCGCGGATCGCGCCGGGATCGACGCCGCCATGGCCGGGGTCGATCACCACCACCGGCGGGCCGTCGGTCTGCGGCGGCGGGGGCGGCGCGGCGGGGCGGGCGTCGTCGGGCCAGCCGGCGAGGGCGGCGAAGCTCTCGGCGTCGGTCTCCTCGAGCAGCAGGCGCAGGCGGGCGCCCGCGCGCGTATCGCTCAGCGCGCCGTGGCGGATGCGGACCGGGCGCGCCAGGTCGACCACGAGACGCGACCGGCCGGGGGCGAAGAGGCCGAAGCGGGCGGCGGAGGCGAGGCCGTCCGGGTCCACCCGCGCCTTCGTCTGCGACCAGTCGACGGGGCCGAAATCCAGCGCCATGCGCGGCGGGTCCGCCAGGAAGAACGCCCGCCAGGGGGTGGGGCCCGAGAGGTCGAGGACCAGCTCGCTGCGCCGCCGGTCGAGCCGCTCGATCCGCAGGCTGCGCGCCGCGGGCGCCTCGGCGGCGGGGACCTGCACGCCCCCGGCCGGAGACGCCGCGCCCTGCGCCCGCGCCGGTCCGCCCGGCGCCCATGCCAGGCCCGCCGCGACGATCAGCGCCGCCGCCCCGGCGCGCCGCGCCCATGCTCTCAGCCCCGTCTCCACCGGCCTTCCGCCCCCGTCCGATCCGCGCATCCCCTAGGGCGCGCAACGCTTTTGCGCTTCACCGCGTCGGAGATTGATTGTCAACCCTCGCATGGCAAGCATACAGTCACCAAGTCGCTGCAGGAGGCGCGCGATGATTCGCCCGGCCTCCTTACGCCACGGAACGACAGGTTCTTCGGTAGATCGCGGCCCCTGACCCCGCCCCGGCCACAACCGACGGTGCATGGGTCCGGTGTCCCGAACCGCCCGATCGGCCGCGCCCCGCGAAAATTCGCGGAGGATCCGCGCGCCGGACCGACCCGCTTTTTTCGACCCCCAGGGGGGTCATTTCAGGAGACCGACGCGATGCCCTTCGCCCCCCTCTGCAGAGACCTCAGCCCGGGCGCCCCTGTGCGCCGGCGGTCCTGCGACGGGGCGCGGGGCCTTCTCGCGCGCAAGAATGCCGGCGCCCCGGCCCGCGGACCCGATCCGCGACCGGCGCGCCGGGGCAGGAGAACATGGCCAAGAAGATGCTCATCGACGCGACGCATTCCGAGGAAACTCGGGTCGTCGTGCTGGACGGCGCCAAGGTAGACGAGTTCGACTTCGAGTCGATCAGCAAGAGGCAGCTCGCCGGAAACATCTATCTCGCCAAGGTGACGCGCGTCGAGCCGTCCCTCCAGGCGGCCTTCGTGGAGTATGGCGGGAACCGGCACGGGTTCCTCGCCTTCTCGGAAATTCACCCGGACTACTACCAGATCCCCAAGGCCGACCGCGACGCGCTGCTGGCCGAGGAGGAAGCCGCGCGCGCCGAGGCCGAGAAGTCCCGCGCCCGCGCCGAGGAGGACGCCGAGGAGGCGCCCGCGAAGAAGTCCCGCGGCCGCGCCGAGGCGCCGTCCGAGGGCGATGACGAGGATGATGAGGACGGCCAGGACGGCCGCCGCCGGCGCCGTTCGCGCCGCGGCGGGCGCGCGCGCCGTCGCCGGGGCGACACCTCCGGGATCGGCGTGGACAACGCCGATGATCCGCGCGACGCCGCCGACCCGCGTGATGCGGCGTCCGAGGATGACGCCCCCGCGCTGGTGAGCGACGACGCCGGCGACGCCCAGCCCGACACGCCGGAGACCCCGGCCGAGACCGCGGCGGAGCAGCCCGAGGCCCAGGCCGAGATTCAGGCCGAGGCGCAGACCGCCGAGGCCCCGACGGAAATCCAGGCCGAAACCACGCCGGAAGCCCCGGCCGAGGACGCCGCCGCCGATGCCCCCGCGGCCGAGACGGTGACCGCCGACGCCGTGGCCGAACCCGAGGCCGTGGTCGAGGCGGACGCCCCGGCCGAGGCCGAGACGCCCGAGACCGGGACCCAGGCCGCCGCCCCCGAGGAGGCCGCGCCCGAGGCCGAAGACGCCCCGACCGAAGAGGCCCAGGTCGAAGAGGCCCAGGCCGAAGAGGCCCAGGCCGAAGAGAACCAGGCCGCAGAGACGGACGAGTCCGCGCCGAAGGACGGCGAGGATCCGAAATCCATGGCCGAATCCACCGGCCTCGACGACGACAAGATCGAAGAGCCCTACGAGGGCGGCGACGCCCCGGTGAAGACCGATGACGCGGCGCAGGCCGAGGCGGCGGAAGAAACCCCCGCCGAGGCCGAGACCGCCGAGGCCGCCACCGCGCAGGAAGCGCCGGTCGAGGTCGAGGCCGAGGTCGAGGCGAAGGCCCCCGAGGCCGCCGAGGACGACGCCGAAACCGCCTCCGACGACGACGACGCCTCCGATGACGCCTCCTCCGACGACGACGACGCCTCCGATGACGAGGACGGCTCGGACGACGAGGACGATGGCGAGGGCGACGAGGACGCCGATGGCGACGACGACCGCTCCTCGCGCCGCCGCCGCCGCTCCCGCCGCGGCGGGAACTCCCGCTCGCGCCGCTCCCGCCGCGACGACGACAAGGACGAGGACGACAAGCCCGCCCGCCCCGAACGCGCCCCCGCGGTCGAGGCCGAGGAGGTCGCCGCCGCGCCCCGCCGCTCCCGCGTGCGCCGCTACAAGATCCAGGAAGTGATCAAGGTCCGGCAGATCCTGCTGGTCCAGGTCGTGAAGGAAGAGCGCGGCAACAAGGGCGCCGCGCTGACCACCTACCTGTCGCTCGCCGGCCGCTACTGCGTGCTGATGCCCAACACCGCCCGCGGCGGCGGCATCTCCCGCAAGATCACCAACGCCGCCGACCGCAAGAAGCTCAAGGAAATCGCCGGGGAGCTCGAGGTTCCGCGCGGCATGGGCCTGATCGTCCGCACCGCGGGCGCCAAGCGCACCAAGGCCGAGATCAAGCGCGACTACGAGTTCCTGCTGCGCCAGTGGGAGCAGATCCGCGACCTCACCCTCAAGTCGATCGCGCCCGCGCTGATCTACGAGGAAGGCTCGCTGATCAAGCGCTCCATCCGCGACCTCTACAGCCGCGAGATCGACCAGATCCTGGTCGAGGGCGAGGCCGGGTGGCGCGAGGCGCGCGATTACATGTCCATGCTCATGCCCGATCACCTCGACGCGGTGGTCAAGTATGACGAGGGCTCGCCGCTGTTCACCCGCTTCCAGGTGGAGAGCGAGCTGAACGCGATGTTCAACCCGACGGTGCAGCTGCGCTCGGGCGGGTATATCGTGATCGGCATCA
Organism: Rhodovulum sp. DZ06; assembly: GCF_050586345.1. Classification (NCBI taxonomy): domain Bacteria; kingdom Pseudomonadati; phylum Pseudomonadota; class Alphaproteobacteria; order Rhodobacterales; family Paracoccaceae; genus Rhodovulum; species Rhodovulum sp. DZ06. Next base: position 8,496 of record NZ_JBOCEF010000020.1, on the reverse strand, counting down.
CCGAGGCGCTGGTCGCGGTCGACGTCAACTCGGGCAAATCCACCAAGGAAGGCTCGATCGAGGACACCGCGCTGAAGACCAACCTGGAGGCGGCCGAGGAGGTCGCCCGCCAGATGCGCCTGCGCGACCTTGCCGGCCTGATCGTCATCGACTTCATCGACATGGAGGAGAGCCGGAACAACCGCGCCGTCGAGAAGCGTCTGAAGGACGCGATCAAGACCGACCGCGCGCGGATCCAGACCGGCCGGATTTCGTCCTTCGGCCTGATGGAGATGTCCCGCCAGCGGCTGCGGCCCGGGATGCTGGAGGCGACGACCGCCCCCTGCGCCCATTGCCACGGCACCGGCATCGTGCGGAGCCCCGAGAGCATGGCGCTGGCGATCCTGCGCGCGCTCGAGGAAGAGGGCCAGCGCGGCCGCGCCCCCGAGCTGCTGGTCAAGGCGCCGGTCGAGGTCGCCAACTGGCTGATGAACCAGAAGCGCGAGCACCTGATGCGCATCGAGCAGCGCTGCGACATCACCGTGCGGATCGAGGCCGATCCGATGCTGGTGACGCCGCAGCACTCGGTCGAGCGGGTCAAGAGCCCGCAGCGCTCCCGCGGGCATCCCGTGGCCGGCCCGGCGGTGACCGCCGCCGCCGTCTACGCGGACCTGGAGCCGGTGGAGGACGCCGCCGTGGTGGAGGTCGAGGCCGCCCCCGAGGCGCCGCGCGCCGCCCCTGCCCCGGCCCCCGCGCCGTCGGCGGATGACGACGACAACCGCCGTCGCCGCGGCCGCCGCGGCGGTCGCCGTCGGCGCAAGAAGTCGGACGAGGGCGAAGAGGGCTCGGTGCAGGGCACCGGCGTGACCGTCTCCTCGGTGCCGAATGTGGACGAGTCGGTCGAGGCCGTGCCCGCCCCGACGCCCGAGGAGCAGGCCGCGGCCGAGGACGCCGCCGCCGCGCTGCCCAGCCCCAAGCGCACCCGGCGCCGCCGCAAGCGGAAGTCGGATGGCGATGAGGCCGGGACGGTCGAGGCCGCCGAGGCCCCGGCCCCCGCGGCCGAGGCCGTGACCGAGGCCCCTGCGGAAGCCCCCGATGCGCCCGCCGAGGCGGCGACCGAGGCCGAGGCGACCGCGGAAGAGGCGCCCGCCGAGGCTGCGCCTGCTGCCGAGGCCCCGACCGAGCCCGAGGCCGAGCCCGAGACCGCCGAAGAGGCCCCCGCCGAGGCCGTGATGGCCGAAGCCGTGGCCGAAGCCCCGGTCGAGGCGGAGCCCCAGCCGCAGGACGAGGCCCCGGCCGAGGACGCCCCCGTCGCCGCGGCGGAGGAAGAGACCCCGGCCCCTGCCCCCGCGGTCGAGGAAAAGGCCGAGGACGGCCCGCCCAAGCCCAAGCGCAAGGGCTGGTGGTCCAAGGGCTGACAGGCCGGAGGCCCGGCGCCGTCCGACGCCGCGATGCAAAATGAAACGGCGCGCTCCGCGAGGAGCGCGCCGTTTTCGTGTCCGCAGACTGGGGCCCGAGCCGCTCCGGGCGCGTCGCGTCCGGGCGCGTGGGGCCAGGCGCCCGGGGACAGGGTGCGGACGCGCTGCCGGCCCGTTCAGGACCCGTGGAGCCGGGTCCGGGCGGCGTTGGACCGCGCCCGCGACGGTCCGCAGGCCCGCTCTGCCGCCTGCGCCAGGGGCCTGCGGTCTGCGGCGCTCCTCCCCTCGCCCCGGTCTCTCCGCCGTCCCTTGCAGCGCGCGGTCCGGCGGCGCCATCCGCCCGCCGGGGCCGCGAGGCATCCCGGGGCCGCGCGGTGGCGCCTGCAAGGCCCGCCGCCCGACCATGCGCGCAAACGAAAACCGGCGGCCCGAAGGCCGCCGGTTCCCAATTCTCCGATCCGGTAAGGATCAGGCGCGGCGCGCGCGCACCAGGCCCATCACGCCGAACGCGGCGGCCAGGAGCGGCAGAGCGGCCGGCACCGGGACGTCGGAGGGCGGGGCGGTGTAGGTGTAGGTGATGGTCGCGTCGAGGTCGTACGCGAAGTCCACCAGGCCGGTCAGCACGCCCGAGTCGGCCGAGGACGACTGGTCGGCGTCGCCGTCGAACCCGAAGGTCACGGTGCCCACGTCGGTGAAGCCGCCGAAGAAGGCCGCCAGGACGTTCTCGGTCGACGACAGGGCGCCGGAGACGACCTGGCCGTACGGAGCGCCGAAGTCGACGAACACGTCGAACGCCAGGCCGGCGTCGTCGGTGATGTCGGCGAAGGACACGCCCGGGGTGGTGAAGGTGTTGGCGATGGTCGCGGTCGCGAAGTCATCCGCGGCCGAGGCGTCGCCCGCGGCGGTGTCGGCCACCGCACGGTACTCGTCGGACCAGGAGCCGGTGAACTCGATGGTGATACCGGTCAGGGTGCCGAGCACGGAGTCGAAGTCGGGCAGCTGGATGAAGCCGCCGCCGGTCGAGCCGACGATGGCGGCGCCATCGGTCGACGCGGTGTAGCTGATGGACGCGGCGTTCGCAGCGCCGGCCATAAGGGCCAGTGCGGAAGCAGCGATGAGAGTGTTGCGCATGATGCTCTCCAAGGATGAATCCCCAAAAAATGAAACCGAGGCCGGTGTTTATTCAGACTGCGTCGACGCCCCAAGAAAGCCGACTCACCCCCGTCCCTTCGATTCCATCGAACGATACCGCACCGCAGCGGCTTTGTGAAGAACTCAGTAAGAATTGAGTCTTCAAGCGAAGCCAAAGGGTTAACCGCCCGTCTGACGGTGCGGCGCGAGGCCTCCGTGGGAATCGCGAGGGTGTCCCGTTCCCACGGCAACCTCGGAAAGCATCGCTTAAAGGCACGCTTCGATCAATGCCTAAGAAAACCTCAACGCTTCCAGTTGCGCAGGCGCCGCAATGCCTCGACCATGTCCGCCTCGGACCCGGCGAAAGAGAAGCGCAGCCCCTGCGCCCCGCGATCCGGGTCGAAATCCACCCCCGGCGTCGCCGCGACCCCCGCTTCTTCGAGCATCCGGCGGCACAGGTCCTGGCTGTCGTCGCATTGCTCCGAGACGTCCACATAGATGTAGAAGCCGCCGTCGCAGGGCGCGAAATTCCCGAACCCCGCGCCCGGCAGCCCGTCGAGCAGGATCTCGCGGTTGCGGGCGTAGACGGCGCGGTAGGTCTCCAGCTCCTCGGTTGCATCAAGCGCGTGCAGCGCGGCGACCTGGCTGACATGCGGCGCGCAGATGAAGAGGTTCTGTGCCAGCCTCTCGATCGGGCGGACCAGCTTGTCGGGCACCACCATCCAGCCCACGCGCCAGCCGGTCATGGAGAAATATTTCGAGAACGAGTTGATCACGATCGCGTCGTCCGAGAACTCCAGCGCCGAGACCGAGCGGCCGTTCCAGTGCAGCCCGTGATAGATCTCGTCCGAGATGAAGGCCGCGCCCGAGGCCGCGCAGGCGTCGACCAGCGCCTTCATCGCGGCCTCGTCCAGCATGGTGCCGGTGGGGTTGGCGGGCGAGGCGGCGAGCAGCCCCGCGGCGTCGCCGAGATCCCCCGCGACCGGCTGCCAGCGGGTCGCCGGGCCCGTCGCCACCCGCCGCGGCGCCAGCCCCAGCGCGGCCAGGGTGTTGCGGTAGGACGGGTAGCCCGGGTCGCCGATCACCACGGAATCGCCCACGTCGAACAGCGCCAGGAAGGACAGGATGAACCCGGCGGAGGAGCCGGAGGTGACGATCACCCGCTCGGCCGGGACGTCCGCGCCGTATTCCTCCTTGATCCGCCGCGCGATCCGCTCGCGCAGCTCGGGGATGCCCAGCGCCACGGTGTAGCCCATCGGCGCGCCGTCCTTCAGCAGCCGCGCCGCGGCCTCGCGCGCGCGGCGCGGGGCGGGGGTGGCGGGCTGCCCGACCTCGAGATGCACGACGTCGTGACCGGCGTCCTCGCGGCGGCGCGCGGCCTCCATCACATCCATGACACGGAACGCTTCGACGGCGGAACGCCTTGAAATCTTCATGATGGATCGCCCTATTCTAACAGTTCGGCCGCCCCCGGGATCGGGACGCGGCCGTCGCCTTCAGGGCTACGCGGCGCCCCGCGCGCCGTCAACGCAGCCCCCTGCCGCGCCCCTGCCGCGCCCCCTGCGGGCGCCGACCCGGAGACCGCCGCCATGCGCCCCCTGCCCGGCCGCCGCGCCCTCGCCGCCGCCCTCAGCTTCGCCGTCGCCGCCGCGTCGGCCGCCCCCGCCGCGGCGCTGTCGCTGATCCGCGACGCCGAGATCGAGACCACGCTGCGCACCCTGTCCGGGCCGATCTTCCAGGCCGCCGGGCTGCGCCCCGAGGCGGTCAACATCTACCTGGTGAATGACGGCGCCCCGAACGCCTTCGTGTTCGGGGGCCGCCAGCTGGTGATCACCACCGGGCTGATCCAGGACATGGACGGGCCGGACGAGCTCCTGGGCGTGATCGCGCACGAGGCGGGGCACATGACCGGCGGGCACCTGGCGCGCCGCGCCATCGCCGCGCGCAACCTGCAGGGCCCGGCGCTGGTCGCCTCGATCCTCGGGGTCGCGGCGGCCGCCGCGGCGGGATCGGGCGAGGCCGCGCTGGCCGGCGGGCTCGGGCCGCAGGAAGCCGCGCGCCGCGCGCTCCTCGCCCATTCGCGCTCGGAGGAGGCCGCCGCCGACCAGGCCGCGCTCACCTATCTCGAGACCGCGGGCGTGGACCCGGCGGGGATGCTCAAGGTGCTCGACCGCTTCCGCGGGCAGGAGATCTTCTCGGCCGCGCAGCGGGACCCCTACGTCTCCACCCACCCGATCAGCTCCTCGCGCCTCGCGTTCACCCAGCGGCGGGCGGCGGAAAGCCCCGCCGCCGGGAAGGCGCCGGACCCGGAATTCGTCTATGCCTTCGCGCGGATGAAGGCCAAGCTCGACGGGTTCCTCGACCACCCCGCCAGCGTGCTGAACGACGTGGGCGGGCCCGAGGGCCTCGATGAATTCGACCTGCTGCGCCGGGCGGTCGCGCTGCACCGGCTGCCCGATCCCCGGGGCGCGCAGGCGACCGTCGACCGGCTGATCGCGCTGCACCCGGACGATGCCTATTACCACGAGCTCAAGGGCCAGTTCCTGCTCGAGTCGGGCGAGGGGCCCGACGCCGTCGCCGCCTATCGCGAGGCGGCGCGGCTGGCGCCCGACCAGCCGCTGATCCGCGCCCAGCTGGGCCGCGCGCTGCTGACCCGCGAGGGCGAGGCGGCGGCGCGCGAGGCGGTCGCACTGCTCGAGACCGGCGCGCGCGAGGCCGACGGGGGCGATCCGTCGGTGCTGCGCGACCTCGCCTTCGCCTATGCCCGCGCGGGCGAGGAGGGCAAGGCGGCGCTGGCGACGGCCGAGCGGCTGGCCCTGGTCGGCGCCCGGCACGACGCGGTGATCCAGGCGCGCCGGGCCAAGTCGCTGCTGCCCGAGGGGTCGCCCGAGTGGCTGCGCGCCGATGACATCACCGCGAGCCTCGGGCCGCGCGACTAGGAACCCGCGCGCGCGTCCGCTAGGCTCCGCCCTGAACCACGGGCGAGGCCCGTACTTTCCGCCGCTCCCCCGCCGCGCGGGCAAGGGGCGGCGCGACAGACCCCCGCAGGACCGGGCCGCCGCCCGTCCAACCGGCCCAGGAGAACCGCCCAGATGATCCGAGCTTCCGCGCTCCGCCGCCTCTCCCCCGCCCTCGCCGCCCCGGCGCTCGCCGCCGCGCTGGCCTTCGCCCCCGGGCAGGCCGCCGCCGAAGAGGGCCTGTCGGACGCCGCGCGCGAGGCGCTGCGCACCGAGATCCGCGCCTACCTGCTCGAGCATCCCGAGGTGGTGATGGAGGCGATCCAGGAGCTGGAGAAGCGCCGCCGCGTCGCCCAGGCCGAGGAGGAGGCGCAGGTGCTGGCCGCGCTGCGCGGCGAGCTGCGCGACGACGGCTATTCCTTCGTCGCGGGCAATCCCGACGGCGACGTCACGGTGGTAGAGTTCCTCGATTACAACTGCGGCTACTGCAAGAAGGCGCATGAGGACGTGAAGGCGATGCTCCGCATGGACGGCAACATCCGCTACGTCATCAAGGAATTCCCGGTGCTGGGCGAATCCTCGGTCCTCGCCGCCCGCGCCGCCATGGCCGCGATGATGCAGGGCGCCGACTATTACGAGTTCCACGACGCGATGATGTCCCATCGCGGCCGGCTCGACATGAAGACGATCGAGCGGCTGGCCAAGGCCTCGGACGTGGACCTGGCGCAGATGCGCGAGGACATGCAGTCCCCCGAGATCAAGGGCAAGCTGGAGCGCACCTACGCGCTGGCCCAGCAACTGCGGATCGAGGGCACCCCGACCTTCGTCATCGGCGACCAGCTGGTGCGCGGGTTCAAGCCGCTCAAGGACCTGCAGGACGTGGTGCGGGCCGAGCGCGAGGGCTGATCCGCCCGCCGATCGGGCGAAATTCGAACCCATCCGGGGCGCCCTTGCGGCGCCCCTTCTTTTCCGCGGCGCTTTTCATCCCTAGTTCCTTGGTGTACTCCCGCGCCAACCCTGCGGCGCTTTCGACCCGCGCGTGAAAAATCCGGACGGCAGATCCCCATGACCAAGACCCATGACAGCGACATCGCCTTCATCCGCCAGCTCGCCGAGCTTCTGCGGGAGACCGACCTGTCCGAGATCGAAGTCGAGCGGGAATATGGCGAGGACGACCAGCTGAAGGTCCGCGTCAGCCGCCAGAGCTCGGTCGCCCCGGCGATTCACCACGTGGCCGCCCCCGCCGCCGCCCCGGCGCCCGTCGCGGCCCCGGCCGCCGCCGCCGCCCCGGCCGCCGCGGCCCCCGAGGATCCGGCCCTGCACCCGGGCGCGGTCCCGTCCCCGATGGTCGGCACCGTGTACCTCCAGGCCGAGCCGGGCGCGCCCGCCTTCGTCAAGGTCGGCGACCAGGTCTCCGAAGGCCAGACGCTGCTGATCATCGAGGCGATGAAGACCATGAACCAGATCGCCGCGCCCCATGCCGGCACGGTGAAGCGGATCCTCGTCGACGACGGCTCGCCCGTCGAATACGGCGCGCCGCTGATGATCGTCGAGTGATCGGGGGGAACGCCTGAATGTTCCGCAAGGTCCTGATCGCCAACCGGGGCGAGATCGCGCTGCGCATCCACCGCGCGTGCAAGGAGATGGGAATCTCCACCGTCGCCATCCATTCCACCGCCGACGCCGACGCCATGCATGTGCGCCTGGCGGATGAAAGCGTGTGCATCGGCCCGCCCCCCGCCGGGCGCTCCTACCTGAACATCCCCGCCGTGATCTCGGCCTGCGAGGTCACGGGCGCCGAGGCGATCCACCCCGGCTACGGGTTCCTGTCCGAGAACGCCGCCTTCGTGCAGGTGGTCGAGGATCACGGCCTCGCCTTCATCGGCCCGACCGCGGAGCATATCCGGGTGATGGGCGACAAGATCGCCGCCAAGGACACCATGAAGGCGCTCGGCGTCCCGTGCGTCCCGGGCTCCGACGGCGGCGTCGCCACGGTCGAGGAGGCGATGGAGGTCGCGAAGGAGATGGGCTTCCCCGTCCTCGTCAAGGCCGCCTCGGGCGGCGGCGGGCGCGGCATGAAGGTGGCCGAGACGGCGGACGACCTCGCCGTCGCCTTTTCCTCGGCCCGGTCCGAGGCCAAGGCCGCCTTCGGCGACGACACCGTCTATATCGAGAAATATCTCGGCCGCCCGCGGCATATCGAGATCCAGGTCTTCGGCGACGGCATGGGCCGCGCGGTGCATCTGGGGGAGCGCGACTGCTCGCTCCAGCGCCGCCACCAGAAGGTGTTCGAGGAATGCCCCTCGCCCGCGCTCGACGCCGCGCGCCGGGCCGAGATCGGCAAGACCTGCGCCGAGGCCGTCGCGGCGATGAACTATCGCGGCGCCGGGACCATCGAGTTCCTCTACGAGAACGGCGAGTTCTATTTCATCGAGATGAACACCCGCCTGCAGGTGGAGCACCCGGTGACCGAGGCCGTCTACCGCGTGGACCTGGTGAAGGAGCAGCTGCGCGTCGCGGCGGGCGAGGGCATGACCATGCGCCAGGAGGACCTGGTCCCCGTCGGCCATGCCATCGAGTGCCGGATCAACGCCGAGCGCCTGCCCAGCTTCGCCCCCTGCCCCGGCGAGATCACCGCGTTCCACGCGCCCGGCGGCCTCGGCGTGCGCATGGACAGCGGCATCTATGACGGCTACCGGATCCCGCCGCATTACGACTCGCTGATCGGCAAGCTGATCGTCCATGCCGAGGACCGGCCCGCCGCGCTCGCCCGCCTCGACCGGGCGCTGTCCGAGCTGATCGTCGACGGCATCGACACCACCGCGCCGCTCTTCGACGCGCTGGTGCATGACCCGGCGGTGATCTCGGGCGATTACGACATCCGCTGGCTGGAAGGCTGGCTGGAGCAGATGACCGCCTGATCCGCTTCGCGGAATGGGGGGGGGGGGGGGGGGGGGGGGGGGGGGGGGGGGGGGGGGGGGGGGGGGGGGGGGGGGGGGGGGGGGGGGGGG